>NZ_HG966617.1:229718-287420 GCF_000689395.1 Candidatus Phaeomarinobacter ectocarpi | reverse complement strand
CGGAGGGCAGCGCTTTATCCAGCTGAGCTACGGGTGCTGGTCCAGCGATATGGGCCACGTGGTGTGACCCTGTCACGGGAGCGCGGAAACTAGCGCGGTTGGGGGGCGGCGGCAATCATGCAGATTGCGCTGCGGGCCTGAATTTCGCTGATTTTGGACAAAAACCTGATGGCGCTTGGCTTGGGGGCGAGGTGGCGCGATAGTCGCATGGGTTGCGGGGAAGGAGGCCGGACGATTCGTTTCGGCCTTTGAACAGGCGTGTTTTGTGCCTTTTTGGGACTTTTTTGTTCCGACGGGACACATGAGACCGCCCTGGACCGGCAACGAGGCGTGACGACGATGGCGACACCAGCACAGACAGCTGCCAATGAAGCGGCGCGCAAGGCGGCACGGCGCTCGCCCTTGCTCAAGCTGGCGCCTTTTGAGGCCTATGCGGATCCTGTCTGCGCGCTGAAAGACCCCCGCCTTGTGGCGTTGCACGACTATTGGCGCGGCAAGCGCGTGTCCAAACCCATTCCAGCGCGCGAGGACGTTCACCCACGGGATTTCGTGAACCATCTGCCGCGTGTGTTTTTGATTGATGTGCTGCCGGACGGTGGCTTTGCCTTCCGGCTAGCGGGCACGGCGATTGTCGATCTGTTTGGCTGCGAACCGACCGGCAAATCATTGCTCGACGCGCTGGGGCCTCAGGCAGCCAGGCTGGCATCTGCTGTGTTTACGGCAGTTGTTGAATATGGCCGGCCCATGCGCACGCTTGGGGCCATGGACTGGTGGACGCCGCCCAAGGAAGCCTCATTTGAAGCGCCAGCCCATGACCTTGCACATATGACATTTGAAGCCGTGCACATGCCCCTGTCACCCAATGGTGCAGAGGTGGACATCATCATGTGTGCGCTGGTGGCGTATTCAGGCGACGACCAGCCGCCGTTTCCCGAGATTGGCATCTAGGCTTTAGAGCTCGAGACTCTAGCTGTTTGTCGACCGGGTGATTTCCAGGAATACATCTTCCAGATGACCTTCCTCGATCGACAGATCGCGGATGGTGATGCCCGCCGTGCTCACATGCTCGAGGATCTCAGCCACGTTCTGGCTTGAGGGGCGATAGCCGATTTCCAGCACACCGCCGGGCAGAATGCTTGCATCATACTTGCTGAGGCTGCCGGGCACGTCATTCAACGGGGCTTCGGGTGTCACCAGCAGTGTCTTGCGGTCCAGCCGGGAGACCAGCTGCGGGGTTGGCTCGCAGGCCACCACTTCACCGTGGTTGATGATGGCAATCTCGTCGCACAGGCTTTCGGCTTCTTCGAGATAGTGCGTGGTCAGAACGATTGTGACGCCGCGCTCATTGAGACCTTTGACATAGGCCCACAGCTGCTGACGCAGTTCGATGTCCACACCGGCGGTCGGCTCATCGAGCACGATGACGGGGGGCGAGTGCACCATGGCCTTGCCCACGAGCAGGCGGCGACGCATGCCGCCGGACAGGGTCCGTGCATAGGCATCCTTCTTGTCGGCCAGGCCCATGGCTTCGAGAATTTCGTCGGTGCGGCGCTCAGCGCGCGGCACACCATAGAGGCCCGCCTGAAGTTCCAGCACTTCGCCGGGCGTAAAGAACGGATCAATATTGAGTTCCTGCGGGACGACGCCGATGGAGGCGCGCGCCTGGCGCGGGTTCTCGTCGATATCAAATCCCCAGACGTCGACCTCGCCTTCCGTCTTCACCACCATACCGGCAAGCACGTTGATGAAGGTGGATTTGCCAGCGCCATTGGGGCCGAGCAGGCCGAAGATGCTGCCGCGTGGAATGGTCAGATCAATGCCCTTGAGCGCCTCTTTGGCAGGCTCATTGTTGGATGCCTTGTAGATCTTGCGCAAACCGCGCGCCTGGATGGCGGGAGTGCGTGTGGTGGCATCGCCCCCAATATCAGATGAGGGGGCAGCAGGTGTTTCCATATCCATGGGCGTCTTCCTCGGCCGGTGGCAGGCTCTTTGTGAGTCCGCTTTTCCGGGGTGGCGTTGGTACACCCGTGCAGGGTACCGGGTCAAACGTGGGGTCTCAGTTGTAGGGGTCAAGGCCTCTGCGCTTGGTGCCCAAAGCTTCAACCACGTCAACACCCTTGTCTCTGAGAAATAGCAGTACCAATGACGCCAGCGACACATAGGCGAAAGTAGCCGAGAAAAGCGAGAATGGTACCGCTGCCCAATTCATCCAGAGTGTCACACTATCCAGATGCAGATCATGTGGCGCGTCCGTCCAATAGTAGCGAATACTCCTAAACGCGGACATCAAGGCGACCATGGCCTCGCAAGCAACGCAGATGAGAAAAAGAACACCGGCGCGCCTGTAAGTGATGAGTTTCCAGCGATGGCCCGGGCGAAAGAGGACAACCAGAAAAACTACGCCCACCAAAAGCGGGACTACAAATGAAAGCGCGCTCAAGGCAACTACGACAAAGCCCCCCTGTGCGAACATTGAATTCTCCCTTTTTCATTGTCGGTCGCATGATAGGTTGGCCACCGGCATCAATCTGACTTTGACTATCCTCTGGAGTGTGTTGCGTGGCAACTAAGAAGACATTGGGCGGCGGAACGCCCCTCACCAAGAACAGCCATCTTTATCTGGTGGATGGGTCTGCCTATCTGTTTCGGGCGTATCACGCGCTGCCGCCGCTGACGCGCAAGTCTGACGGGCTGCCGGTGGGGGCTGTGTCGGGCTTTTGCAACATGCTGCAGAAGCTGGTGCTGGCATCCAAGGAGCGCGGCGACCGGGATGCGCCAACGCATTTTGCGGTGATCTTTGACGCCAAGGGCGACACGTTCCGCAACGAAATCTATTCAGACTACAAAGCCAACCGCGATGCGCCGCCCGAAGACATGGTGCCGCAGTTTCCACTGGTGCGCGATGCAACTCGTGCCTTCAGTCTGCCCTCCATCGAGATGACCGGCTTTGAGGCCGATGATCTGATTGCGACCTATGCCAAGCAAGCAGCGACGCTGGGTGCCGAAGTCACCATCGTCTCGTCCGACAAGGACCTGATGCAGCTGGTTGATGACAAGATCGAGATGCTGGACCCGATGAAGGACAAGGTCATCGACAGTGATGGGGTCGTTGAAAAGTTCGGTGTGACGCCGGACAAGGTCGTGGAAGTGCAGGCGCTGGCGGGGGACTCGTCAGATAATGTGCCGGGGGTTCCAGGCATCGGTATCAAGACGGCCGCGCTGCTCATCAACGAGTTTGGCGACCTTGAAAACCTGCTCGCCAATGCGGAAAGCATCAAACAGAAGAAGCGCCGGGAGAACCTCATCGAGTTTGCAGAGCAGGCGCGCATCTCGCGCCGGCTTGTGCTGCTGGACCAGGACGTGCCGGTGGATGTGCCGCTGGATGATATGGCGGTTGTTGAGCCGGACGCCAAAAAGCTCATCGGCTTTTTGAAGGACATGGAGTTCAACACCCTGACGCGCCGCATGGCAGAAATGCTGGATGCAGACGCGGATGCCATTGAAGCTGCGGGTGATCATAAGTCCGAGGCAAAACCGAAGGCTGCTCCGTCGGTGGAGGCTGGCGAGGCCGGCGGTACGCCCGGCGCCATGGACCCGGCCTATGCGGACAACCCACCCATCGAAGAGACCGAGTATGACTGCGTCACAACGATTGAGGCACTGGACGAGTGGATTGCGGAGGCATACGCGACGGGGTTGATCGGGCTTGATACGGAAACCACCTCGCTGGATCCCATGTCAGGCTCGCTTGTGGGCATCTCGCTGGCCACGAAGCCCGGGCGTGCCTGCTACATTCCCCTCACCCACGGCATGGCGAGCGAAGGCACACTGGCGCTGGATGATCCGGCTCCGGAGCAAATTCCAGTGAAGGACGCTATCGCGCGGCTGAAACCACTGCTGGAAGACAGCGGCGTAATGAAAGTGCTGCAGAACGCCAAGTATGACCTTGTCATCCTCAAGCGCGCGGGCATTGACGTTTATCCGATCGACGACACCATGCTGATTTCCTACGCGCTGGATACCGGTCTGCACAGCCATGGCATGGATGCGCTGTCGCAGCGGTTCCTTGAGCACACACCCATTCCCTTCAAGGAAGTGGCGGGCACGGGCAAGGCGCAGATCACCTTCGACAAGGTGTCCCTCGACAAGGCGACCCGCTATGCCGCCGAAGACGCGGATGTGACGCTCAGGCTCTATCACGTGCTGAAACCGCGCCTTGTGGGCGAGCGGATGATGACCGTTTACGAGACGCTGGAGCGGCCGATGGTCGGCGTGCTGCAGCAGATGGAAATGGCGGGCATCAAGCTGGACCCGGCCATCCTCAAGCGCATGTCCAGTGACTTTGCGCAGAAACTTGCAGGCCTTGAAGCTGAAATCCACGAGCTGGCAGGCGAAGAATTCAACATCGGCAGCCCGAAGCAGCTGGGTGAAATCCTGTTCGACAAGATGGGCATTGAAGGCGGCAAGAAGACCAAGACAGGCGCCTGGGGCACCGGCGCGGATGTTCTCGAAACGCTGGCGGCGCAGGGACATGACCTGCCGATCCGCGTCCTGGAATGGCGGCAGCTGTCCAAACTCAAAAGCACCTACACCGATGCGCTGCCTGACTTCATCAACGAAGAAACAGGGCGAGTGCATACGAGTTACTCGCTGGCCTCCACCACGACGGGGCGGCTGTCATCGTCTGACCCGAACCTCCAGAACATTCCCATTCGCACCGAAGAAGGCCGCAAGATCCGCACCGCCTTCGTGGCTGACGACGGTAACGTGCTGATCTCGGCTGACTACAGCCAGATCGAACTGCGGGTGCTTGCACATATGGCCGGCATTGATACGCTGCGGCAGGCCTTTGCGGACGGGCTGGACATTCACGCCATGACGGCAAGTGAAATGTTCAACGAGCCCATTGAAGGCATGGACCCGATGATCCGCCGCAAGGCGAAGGCGATCAACTTCGGCATCATCTACGGCATTTCAGCGTTCGGGCTGGCGAACCAGCTGTCCATTCCCCGCGGCGAGGCGGCGGAGTATATCGACAAGTACTTTGAGCGCTTCCCGGGTATTCGCGCCTACATGGATGAAACCAAGGCCTATGCGCGCGAGCATGGTTTTGTGTCGACGTTGTTCGGCCGCAAGACGCATCTGCCGGAAATTGCCTCCAAGAATGGCGCGCAGCGCTCGTTCACAGAACGGGCCGCCATCAATGCACCGATCCAGGGGTCAGCGGCTGACATCATCCGTAGGGCGATGATCCGTATGCCGGAAGCTCTTGAGAAAGCCAAACTGCCTGCCAAGATGCTGCTTCAGGTGCACGATGAACTGATTTTCGAAGTGCCTGAAAAGCAGGCGGACAAAACCATCAAGGTTGTGCGTGAGGTGATGGAAGGTGCGGCAGCGCCAGCCGTCAATCTCTCTGTGCCACTGGTGGTGGATGCCAATGCGGCGTTAAGCTGGGCGGAAGCGCATTAGCGCAGTGCATAAGCCGCGGCTGGGGAGCAGTGCATGACCATCGACAATGATGATGACCTTCAGGGCCTGAAAAAATCCGGGCGGCTGGTGGCTGACATTCTCCAGCGCATGGTGCGCGCGGCTGAACCCGGCATGACGACACGGGAGCTGGACAGTATCGGGGCCGCCATGATGGACCGGGCTGGTGCCCGCTCCGCCCCCGCCCTCACCTATGATTTTCCCGGCGCCACGTGCATCAGCCGCAACGAAGTCTGCGCGCACGGCATTCCCGGTGACGACATCATTCAGGCGGGTGACCTCATCAACATTGATGTGTCGCTGGAGCTTGATGGCTATTTTGCCGACACTGGGGCGAGCTTCGGCGTGCCACCGATCACGCCCGCCATTGCTGCCCTGTGCAAGGCCGGGCGCATGGCCCTGGAGCAGTCCGTGCGACAGGTTAAGTCCGGTGCGCGGTTCAATGTCATTGGGCGGACCGTTGAGGGCGTCGCCGCCAAGCGCGGCTTTACGGTGATTGATAATCTCGCCAGCCACGGGGTTGGGCGCGCGTTGCACGAAGAGCCACGCGAAATTCCCACCTGGTATGACAAGCATGATCGTCGCCGGATGACGGAAGGCCTGGTTTTCACCATCGAGCCGTTCCTCTCCACTGGGGCAACACAGGTGGATGAGCTGGACGACGGCTGGAGTCTCTTTACCCCTGATGGCACGCTGGCCGTGCAGTATGAGCACACGCTGGTGGCAACGCGGCGTGGGCCCATCGTGGTGACGCAATTGCCGGATGCTGCCTGACCGATGACCGACGCACCAACAGACCAGGCCTGGCGACACCTTCCCGCGTGGGAACGCCGTTTGATGGCAGTCTCGCCGGTTGGCCCTGTTGCCACGGGATTTGGACTGGCAGCGCTTGTGTTCGCCAGCTTCTACCTCGTTACGGTGATTGAAGATGTCTCGATCTTCAGCACCGCAGACCGCAGCGTGGTGGGGCTGTCAGCGGACGCCTGGGCGGCACTGGTCATATCCACGTTTTTCTGGGCGTTCATCTCTGCGAATGAGATCGCAGGGCAACGCAACATCAAGGACATCTACACACTGGCCCCGAAGCTGGCCGGCATCACGGGCGATGATCTGATGCGGGCGCTTGAACCCTCGCCGGAGCGCAGACGCGCAGGATGGATAGCAGCGGTTCTCGGACTTGTGATCGGCGCCGCGTTGTTCATCGCCCAGCGGGATGCCGGGACACCAGAACGTGGGTATTTCGAAGAGTTCACTCTCGTCGCCTGGTGGGCACTGATTGCCACCATGTTGCTGAGCAGCCTTGTCATCCGGTGGGTGGTCATGGCACGCGGTGAAACCACCGAGGTGACTGACAACGTGCTTGAGAGCGCCCAACTCGACCTGCTTTCGCGGGCTGATGCGCACATGGTTGGCGGGATTGCCCTGCGCGGTGCGCTGGTGTGGCTGTTGCATGCGGCCATCCTATTCCTGCTGTTTGTCGGCCAGCCGCTCAACGCCGTGCTCATCGTCGCATTTCTGTTCATCGTCACCATTGCCCTCATGGTGTTCTTCATGCCGCTGCGCTGGGTGCACCGGTTGATCACACAAACCAAGGAACGTGAACTCACAAAGGTCCGCGACGATATACGCCGCACCCGGGTGCAGCTGTCAGACACCGGCAATGCCGGCGCTCAGGCGGGCAGCCGCCTCACCGGCCTGCTGGCATATGAAGCGCGCATCGAGAGCGTGTCGGAATGGGCGATCGACGTCGGCACCATGTTCCGCTTCGTGGGCCTGCTCAGCCTGCCGGTCATCTCATGGACGGGTGGCGCTTTTGCCGAGCGGATCATTGACTGGATGATCGGATAGACGCGCCGTCCTCATAGAGGGCGCCCATACGCGTTTCATAAGCGACAAGATTTGGTCGCACCTCAACCAAGCCCCTTAGGGCCGTTTTGAAGTCGGGTCTCAGCATGTTGGTGAGCGAAGCGAAGGCAACAACATCAGCCAGGGTTGGTGCGTCTCCAAACAGGAATGGCTTGTCGCCCAGGGTCTGGGATATCGCTTCAAGATCGCGGGCGGCAAACGCATAGATTTCGTCTGCCGTGTGCCGGCCAAGGCCCTGATGATGCAGGGCTGCTTTGGTGGTTTTGAGGGCAGACCTGTAAATCAAGCCACGCAGCACCGGCGGCAGGCTGCCGAAAAACTGCTCATACACGGCCCCATCATTGGCAGGATCGATCCACCGGCTATAGACAATGATCCAGTACAGGCGTTCCTCAATCATCCGCTGCAGGGCATGGGACTGCGCACGTTCAAGGGGTGTCAGCGAAACATCCAGATCAACCCCACGGGCCGCTTTGAGATGAGCGACAATGTGCTCACTGTCTGAGACAGTCATTGTGCCGTCCTCCAGATAGGGCAGTTTGCCGCGCGGGGTCTTGCCGGGGTTCGTCACCACATGCATGCGGTAGGGGAGCCCGGCAAGACGCAGCAGACATTCGATCTTGGTAGTGAACGGGCTTGCGGATGTGGCTTTGGGGTCGGCGGCGGGAAAGCCATAGACATCGAGTTGCGGCGTGGACATTCAAAACCTCGTCGGGAGCAGGTGGGTTGATTTCGATGCCCAGAGCCTAAAGGCTGCCTACTGACACCATTGTGTCAGTAGTGATTATCCTGCTTCGAACCTGCATTTGAGAGCCACATGCGCCGCGCTGACCGCCTGTTTGAAATCATCGAGATACTGCGCCGGACCGACGGCACCGCCACCGCCGACCAGATTGCCAAGCAGACGGAGGTCTCCGTGCGGACGATCTATCGCGACATTGCCTCGCTGCAGGCGGGACGCGTGCCCATCGATGGAGAGGCAGGTGTCGGTTACACGCTGCGGCCCAGCTACGACCTGCCGCCTTTGATGTTCAATGACGAAGAAGCAGAAGCCATAGCGCTGGGCGCGCGCATTGTGGCCGCGTGGGGCGACAAGGAGTTGGCGGGCAAGGCGCAATCAGCTCTGGGCAAGGTGCGGGCTGTGCTGACCGGACCGCTCAAGGAACAGATTGATGCCCATGGATTGATCGCGCCGCCCTATCACCATCAGGTGCCGATCGAGATTGATCTTGCCGAGATACGCCGGGCCATCCGTCACCGCATCAAGATCAGATTTCTCTATACACCCGAGCAGGGCCGCAAGCGCTGGCGCACGGCGTGGCCTCTTTCACTGGCGTTCTTCGGACCGGTCTGGACCGTGCCGTGCTGGTGCGAAATGCGCGATGACTTCCGTAGCTTTCGGCCGGACCGGATGGAGAAGCTGGAGCTACTCGACGAAACCTACCCGCGCGATCCCAAGCGCAATCTGCGCGCCTTCACACGCAAGCTGGAAGATGAATACGGCAAGGGTGATCGCACTTATTGAGAGCGTCAGACCTTCAGGAAAACACCTGCGCGTCTAGGATCACCAGCACCTTCCATTGTGCCGCTGGCATCACGTGACGCAATGTGGACACCCCCGAAGAACATGTTGGGGTCAGCCCAGGGCTCTACAATGTCGAACTCCTTGCTCATGGCCTCACGTTCCGCATCGGGCCAGCCTTCCTCGAAGCTCAGTTTGGTGGGCGTCGTTGCGTCCGTTCGCGTGCCTTCCACATGCAGGCGCGGGTGCATGACGGCGTCTTCGGCGTGGGCACCGCGCGCCAGCAGAGCTGCTGTTTGCAGCAAGGCCGAACGAATACGGTTGGAGCCACCGGAGCCCAGAGCCGTGACGCTGCCCCGGTCATCATGGGCCAGCATCGGCGCCATCATGGAACACATGCGCATGTTCTCCGCCCACTGATGAAAGCCTGTGGGGTTAATGTCGTCTTCGCCCAGCATATTGTTGAGCATGAAGCCGCAGCCGGGCACCAGAGCGCCACAGCCTTCGCCATTGGAGACCGTGGCCGAGGCTGCGTTCCCATCCGCGTCCACGACGCTCACATGGGTGGTGCCGCGCAGGGCTTGCGGGCGTTGCCTGGCGGGCTTCTTCAGCTCGGCCCGTATGGCCACCAGCGCATCCGGGTCGCCACTGCATTTCTCGCGCAACGTGTTCATCCAAAGCAATGTCGCCGTTATGTCAGGTGCAGGTACGCGCGAGCGCTTGTGGGATGCTTCAATGCGGTCCAGCCCCAATGCCACCATGACGCCACCTGACGAGGGCGGTGGTGCCGTCTCGATCATCAAATCGCCCGCGCGCGCAATGAGCGGTGCGCGGGTGGCTGTCTCGTAAAACCGAAAATCATCAAGGGTGAGGTGGCCGCCTGCATCTTCGGCCTGGCGCGCCATAGCCTGGGCGATCTCGCCTTTGGTGGCCAGCACCAGGCCTTCGCGGGACAGGGCATCAAGGGCGTCCGCCAGGTGCGGGTTTGTCTGGACGGCACCTTCTTTCAGCAGCTCGTCGCGATCATCTGTGAACAGATCACGTAGCTGCGGCGTTGCCCTGAGAATGGGGTCGACGACACCGAACAGATACGCCTGAAACTCGGTGACCAACACGCCTTCCTCGGCGGCGCGGATTGCCGGTTCTGCAATGCGTGCCATGGGCACGCGACCCAGGCGCTCATGCACCGCAAAGATGCCCGGCAGGAAACCGGGGGTGGCAGCAGCCCCAAGCCCTATGTGAAAGGCCTGGGTGACACTGCCGAAATCCACATGGACTTCACGAAAATCTGTGTCGCCTTGCGACCGTTTGCGGCGCGGGGTCTGGGCAAAAAAATCAAAGACGCGGGTTTCGCCTTTTGAGCGGGCAGTGAGAAAACCACCGCCGCCGGGCGATGCAAGCACAGGCTCTGCGACACAGGCTGCAAGCAGGGCTGCAATGGCAGCATCAAATGCGTTGCCGCCATCCTCCAGAAGCTCGAAAGCCGCTGCCGCTGTGACCTGATGGCCTGCGGCAACGGCTCCCTTGTGAGGCATAACTTTGGTGTCGCGCGGTTATTCAGCAGCGGCGGCAGATGCCGGGGCGGCTTCGCGGACATCGGGGTCCACATGCTCTTCGAACTTTTCGAAGTTCTCGATGAACATGTTGACCAGGGCGCGGGCCTGCTTGTCGTAGGCATCGCCATCGGCCCATGTGTCGCGCGGGTTCAGCAGACGATCATCAACACCGTGCACTGAAACAGGCACTTCAAAGCCGAAGTTGGCATCCGTGCGCATATCGGCATTCATCAGGCTGCCATCGAGGGCTGCGTTGAGAAGTGCGCGTGTTTCCTTGATCGGCATGCGATGGCCAACGCCATAGACGCCGCCGGTCCAGCCGGTGTTCACAAGCCAGCAATTCACTTTGTGCTCATGGATGAGGTCACGCAGCAGGTTGCCGTATTCGCTTGGGTGACGCGACATGAAGGGCGCACCAAAGCAAGTTGAGAAGGTGGCTTCAGGCTCGGTCACACCCTTTTCGGTGCCGGCAACCTTGGCGGTGTAACCGGACAGGAAGTGATACATGGCCTGGCTTGGTGTCAGCTTGGCGATGGGAGGCAGCACACCGAAAGCATCAGCTGTGAGCATGATGATGGTGTTGGGCTGGCCGGTAATGCCGGAGAGGCTGGCATTGGGAATGTATTTGATCGGATACGCGCCACGGGTGTTTTCCGTTAGGGTCGCATCGTTGAAATCGAGCTGGCGGGTGTCTTCGTCCATCACCACGTTTTCAAGAACGGTCGCGAAGCGCTTTGTGGTGGAGAAGATTTCCGGTTCTGCCGTGGCAGAGAGCTTGATCATCTTGGCGTAGCAGCCGCCTTCAAAGTTGAAGAGGCCGTTTGGTCCCCAGCCGTGCTCGTCGTCGCCGATGAGCTTGCGGTCAGGGTCAGCAGAGAGCGTTGTCTTGCCGGTGCCGGAGAGGCCGAAGAAGATGGCGCTGTCGCCATCCTTGCCGGTGTTGACCGAGCAGTGCATCGGCATGATCTTTTTCGGCGGCAGCTTATAGTTGAGCATGGAGAAGACGGACTTCTTCATTTCGCCCGCGTAGGACGTGCCGGCGATGAGCACGACCTGATTTGTGAAGTCGCAGGCGATGACTGTTTCAGAGCGGCAGCCATGACGCTCCGGGTCAGCCTTGAAGCTTGGCAGGTCGATGATCTTGAACTGGGGCTCGAAGGTTTCAAGCTCTTCGCTGGTCGGCTCGATCAGCAGGTGCTGAATGAACAGCGAGTGCCAGGCAAACTCGGTGACAACGCGGGTTGGCAGACGGTGGTCCTTGTCGGCGCCGCCGAACAGGTCCTGCACGAAAAGCTCTTTGCCCTTGGCGTGGGCCAGCATGTCGGCGTGGAGGGTGTCGAACGCCTCCTGGGTCATGCCCTTGTTGTTGTCCCACCAGATGGTGTTCTCGGTGTCGTCGGTGCGAACGATGAATTTGTCCTGGGCGGAACGGCCGGTGTGGGAGCCGGTCTTGACGACGAGCGGGCCTTCCGCGGCGAGATTGCCTTCCTTGCGGTCCAGCGACATTTCGACGAGGGACGCGGCGCCGTGGTTCCAGTGTTGAGCCTTGATGTCGGAAAAGCCCATTTTATCGAGGCCGTAGCTTGAAACCTTAGGACCGGTCTGTGTCACCTTCGTCGTCTCCTTAACGTCGCCCCGCTGCGGATCTTGTGTCGCGCGGGAAGCGAACCTGATGTCTGTCTGCGTGGCGGACAATCCGCCCTAATTCCGCTGCGTGAATGCAGCGTGGCTTAACGCTTTGGCGCTACAGAGTCGATCCACAAAAGCCGCAATCCGTGCCGCTTTTTGGCGCAACGCCGCTGCTCCGTGACCTGATGCACGCGCCGCGCCAATCCAGGCGCCGTCGGCGTATTTTCAGGGATGCATGAAAAACCGCAGATTTCCCATAAAAATTCAGTGCTTAGCCAAATCCGGTCCTCAAGCGCCGTCAAAATATGCCGCGCCATATTGTTGCGCAACAGGCGGCGACAATTTTCGGGAATTGCGGTTACCGGGAGCAAAGCAGCGTGTGGAATCTGCAACGGATTCGCAGTTGGAGGACATTGACTCCAGCGCTTAGTGAGTCTCTGCGGCGGTCCACAGACACTTTGGCCCGGCGAAATAAGGCGCTACAACATGAACGCGTCATCTTGATGCCCGATTCACCGCAGATATCTGCGGTCTGCGATCGGTCCTACACCATCGACGACATGAATTTCAGCGAACGAGAAGAAGGCGAACTCCCCCATGCCCACAGTTGCCCTGGTGGACGATGACCGCAACATCCTGACATCAGTGCAAATGGCACTGGAAGCGGAAGGCTTCACCGTGCGCACCTATAGTGACGGCGCTGCCGCCCTTGAAGGGCTGGCCGGCAAGCCGTGCGATGTTGGCGTGTTCGATATCAAGATGCCGCGCATGGACGGCATGGAACTGCTGCGCAAGCTGCGCCAGACCAGCGAGATGCCGGTCATCTTTCTGACCTCCAAGGACGATGAGATTGACGAGCTGTTTGGCCTCAAGCTGGGTGCGGACGACTACATCAAGAAACCCTTTTCCCAGCGCCTTCTCATTGAACGCATTCGCGCGGTGCTGCGGCGCGGGTCGCCCAAGGACAGCTCGGGCAACGGCAATGGCAAGAGCTCGAACAGCAATGGTGAACTGACGTCGACGACCGAAGCCCAGGGCGTGATCGAACGCGGACGGCTGGAGATGGATCCCGAGCGCCACGCCTGCACATGGGGCGGCAAGCCGGTGACATTGACGGTGACGGAATTCCTGATCCTGCACTCACTGGCGCAGCGGCCCGGCTATGTGAAGAGCCGCGACGCGCTGATGGATGCAGCCTATGACGATCAGGTCTATGTGGATGACCGCACCATCGACAGCCACATCAAACGGCTGCGTAAAAAGTTCAAGGCCGTTGATACAGAGTTTGACGCCATCGAAACGCTTTATGGCGTCGGCTACCGCTACAAGGAAGAGTAGCCAAGACCATGGCGGACACACCGCGCAGTTCCAGCAGCAGCAACAGTCGGCTTCCCGGCTGGCTGGCTTCAGCGCGCGATTTCGTCATGCCGCTTACCGCACGGGCGCGGCGGACACTCAACGACCTTCAGGTGCGCGGGCGCTTCTCCACCCTCACCCGCCGCATCGTGGCCTTCAACGTGCTGGCGCTGGCATTGCTGGCCGCCGGCATTTTGTATGTGAACCAGTTTCAGGCCGGGCTGATTGATCAGCGCGTGCAGAACCTCCGCGCGCAGGGCGAGATTATTGCCGGTGCACTGGCAGAAGCCGCAACGATTGAACTTGAAACTCAGATAATCGTGCCCGATGGCCCCATCCCGCAGATCGATCTGACGGTTGCTGCGCGTCAGGCCCCGATTGACCCGCAGCGTGCTGCCGCCATTCTGCGCCGCCTAGTGTTGCCCACCGATGCCCGCGCGCGACTCTACAACACCAATGGCGTCATTGTCGTGGACTCGCAGTTCATCGATACCGGGCGCGATGTCATTTCGTACGAATTGCCACCGCCCCAGGATGACGAGTTCACACTGGTGGACTGGTTCAATGTGCTTGTGTCCGGCCTTCTGCGCGGCTCGGATGTTCCGCCTTACGAAGAGCTGCCCGGCGACAAGGGTCTCAGCTACAAGGAAGTGCGCGGTGCGTTGCGTGCAGAACCCACCAGCATGGTGCGCGAGAATGACCGCGGTCAGTTGATCGTGTCGATTGCCGTACCGGTTCAGCGTTTCAAGGCCGTGATGGGCGCGCTGCTGCTGTCAACAGAAGGTGGCGACATTGACGCTCTGGTGCGCGCGGAACGCATGGCGGTCTTGCGGGTGTTCGGCGTGCTGATGGTCGTGTCCGTGCTGCTCGCCATCCTGCTTGCGGGCACAATCGCGGCACCGATCCGCCGGTTGGCGGAAGCAGCGGAGCGGGTGCGCCATCAGCGCCACACGCGCGTAGAAATTCCGGATTTTCGTGACCGGCGTGATGAGATCGGCGAGCTGTCGGGCACGCTGCGCGACATGACGCGGGAACTCTACGCCCGCATCGACGCGACCGAACGGTTTGCCGCAGATGTGGCCCATGAACTCAAGAACCCACTTACGTCCTTGCGCAGTGCCATCGAAACATTGTCCATTGCCAAGGACGACAAGGCGCGCGAGCAACTCCGGGCGATCATTGCAGATGACGTGACGCGGCTTGATCGTCTGATCACGGACATCTCGGAAGCCAGCCGCATTGACGCTGAAATGAGCCGCGCGGAAGCCGTGCCCATTGATCTGACAGAGGTTCTGGCAACCTTCGTGCGCAACTACACCCAGTCGCGTGACGGTGCCGAGACCCGCGGTATCCGCGTGACCTTTGATACGTCCACACCGCCCACCCAGCCATTTGTCGCAGAGGTGATTGAACTCCGGTTCGGGCAGGTGCTGGCCAACCTTGTGGACAACGCCGTGTCCTTCAGCCCTGACGGCGGCACGGTGGTGCTGGCCATCAAACGCAACGGCGATGATATCGACATTACGGTGGAAGACAGCGGCCCGGGCATTCGGCCTGAAAATCTCGAAACGATTTTCAAGCGGTTTTACACCGACCGCCCAGAGCCGGACGCCTTTGGCAAGAACTCCGGCCTTGGCCTTTCGATCTCCCGGCAGATCATGCAGGCCCTTGGTGGGTCGTTGGACGCAGAAAACGCGACAGACGAGACCGGCAAGACGACCGGCGCCCGCTTTATCATTCGTCTGCCCGCCAAATGACGGATACGCATCACGCCACCTGCGTTGCTCGTCGCGGACGTGCCGCCTTGCTGCGCGGCCCTTCAGGGTCGGGCAAGTCCGACCTCGCCTTCCGTTTTCTGGAGACCTACTCGGATGCATGGCTGATTGCCGATGATCAGGTGATCCTGTCAGGCGAGGGAACGCAGGTTTACGCCTCAGCTCCCACTGTCCTCAAGGGGCTTCTTGAGGTCCGGGGTCTGGGCCTTGTCAGTCGTGCGGTGCCAGCGGGTGCCAGACTTTTTCCGGTTGCCCTGATTGTGGATATGACGCCGGGCCAAGCCCTCCCACGTATTGCGGAGCCGCGTTTCGAGAGAGTGAATGGCGTCGATTTGCCGGTTATCCCCTTGGCAGCGTTCGAGGTTTCAGCCCCGCACAAACTCGCGCTGGCGCTGGAAACCATCGGCCAGGGGCACTTTCCCGGTGACGATGGCCGTGTCAGCTAAGACAGCCAAACACCCTTTACGCACAAATGCCGCCAAATCTTCTTGCCAAATCGCCCCGGAAGGCGTTGAGATCATCCTTGACGCTCAAGCATTGGACGTCAGCGCCGCTCCTTGGGATCAAGGCACGGCTTCAATTCCACCGTATACGGATCACTAAAGACACATGATCGGTCTTGTACTTGTTACCCACGGACATCTGGCCACAGAGTTTGCTGCCGCTATGGAGCATGTGGTGGGTCCCCAATCGAATACCCGCGCCATCTGCATTGGAGCGGATGACGACATGGAGGAGCGCCGCAAGGAGATCATCTCCGCCGTCAGCGCTGTGGAAACCGGCGATGGCGTCATTCTGCTGACGGACATGTTCGGCGGCACGCCATCGAACCTCGCAATCTCCGTCATGGAGCAGGCTAACGTGGAAGTGCTTGCGGGCATCAACCTGCCAATGCTGATCAAGCTTGCGAGCGTGAGAGTGGATACCCCCCTTGCCGAAGCCGCGGCCATGGCGCAGGAATCCGGCCGGAAATACATCAACATCGCCAGCGAACTTCTGGCGAACGACAAATAACAATAAGACTGCCTCGATAGTCGGGCGGTCAGGGATGAAACACGGGCAATGAGTGCGCCGGAAGATAAGCAGGGCGACACGCCCCAGGGGGACGACTTGTCCCGTGACCTCACAATCACCAATGCCCGTGGGCTCCATGCCCGCGCATCGGCGCGATTTGTGAATCTGGCAGAATCCTTTGATGCGGACATCCGCGTATCCCGCGACGGGCAGACGGTTGCCGGCACATCCATCATGGGATTGATGATGCTGGCCGCCTCGAAAGGCTGCGGCATCAAGGTGCAGGCCTCGGGCCCTCAGGCAGAAGCTGCCATGGAAGCACTCAGCAAACTGGTGACAGATAATTTTGGCGAAGAATGACGCTTAGGCGCTCTTGGCGACGTCGGCCGGTTCTTCTGCCTCAGCAGCGATCTCGTCATATGTCATGACGCAGTTGCGTCCAGCGGCTTTCGCGCCGTAGAGCGCTTCGTCGGCTTTGCGATACAGCAATGTCAGGTCTTCCGTGTGGTCCGGGAAGACAGAGATGCCGATGCTGCCGGACACGCTGACATCTTCACCAGATGACAGGCGAACAGGTACTTCGATCGCGCGCAGCAGACGATTGGCAAAGCGTGCTGCTCCCATCCCATCATCGAGATGCAACAGCACCAGAATGAACTCGTCGCCACCTGTGCGCGCGACGAAATCTGTTTCGCGAACCTCCTCGCGCAGACGATCGGCCAGTTCAACAAGCACTTCGTCGCCCGCACCGTGGCCATAGTGATCGTTGATGGGTTTGAACCCATCGAGATCCAGAGCGAGGATCGCCGCCTTCTCACCGGAGCGCTTTGCGTGCTTCAGCATCGATGACGTGAAGTCGTTCAGCGCGGTGCGATTGGCCAATCCTGTCAGCGGGTCTGAGATGGCCTGCTGTTCCATGGCAACGGCCAGTTCGTGCCGGGCTGTAATGTCGGTGGCGGAGAATACGATGGTCCCGTCGCCACGACGTACGATTTCCAAAGCCAGAACGCACTCGTCATTGCCCTTGATGGACAGGTCATGACGCAAGACGCCTTCGGTCAGTTTTTCGCCCATGAAACTGATGACATTCTGGACGGTTTCCGTGGGGTCGCCGGAGCCGAAGTCACCACGGGTGGCGAGATACAGCAGCAATTCGTGGAGAGAACGATCGCGGGAAAACCAGCCAGACGGAATGCCGAGTAGTTCACTCAAGCGCAGGTTCCAGAACAGAATACCGTCGAAGCCGCGGGTGGCGAGCACGCCGTGTGACATTGCCTCGATAACGCCGCCCATCATGTTCACGTCTTCACTGGCCTTGGCGGCTTCCTTTGCCGCTTTCTCAGCGCGCCGTGTGGCCATACGCAAATCATCATTCACGGCGGCGATCTTGGTTGCCATCTGCTCGTTCTCAGCAGCCATGGTATCGACCTGAGCCTCGCCCTCAAGCGCTTGTTCCTTGCGGAACCACAAGGTGCGCCTGATGGCCGCAAAGGGCTCTTCAAGCGCCGCCAGTTCCGCCGGCAGGCCAGAGTAATCCTGGTTCTTTTCAAACTGCTCCTTCGCCAGCCCATCGGCCACCGTCGTCAGAGCCTCAGCCCATTGCGGCACCACCTGAATGAGGCCCAGCGTGATGCGGACAAACAGCAACACAAAGGGCACGACAAAAAGGGCGAATATCAGCAGCGCGGTGATCTGTGCAATCAGAATGCCGCGACCTACCGCCTCTGTTCCGCGTTCCATGCGCGCCATTTCAAAACTCACGAGCGTGGCGTAGCCACTAATCGCTGGCATGTCGTCGACACGAATGGCAGCGTCAATTTCCTGCGGCGTCCTGCCCTGGCTCATCATCTCAACCGCCAGATCAATGCCGGCTATGTATTGCAACACAGTCTGGTTGATGACGCGCACGGCTTCGCGTTCTGCATTTGACGCGGCGCGGAGCTTGAGCTGCTCAAGCAACGCCTGTGCGCGGGCCGTCGCGTCATAGGTGCGCTCGGCACGTTTCGGATCTGCAGTTAGCAGGAACACCTTGAGGTGGTGGACAATGCCATCCAGCCCTATTGCGGCTTCAAATTCTGACAGCAACTGATGGTGCGGCGGGGTCTCACCAAATTCGCCAAAGGTCACTGTAGCGAGTGTGCTGACCGCGTTGGCCATACGATCCAGATCCACGTCGAAACTCGCATACGCATCGGACGGCGACAGGTCGGCAAACTCGCCGTTCTTCATTTGCTCAAGAGCGACATGCACCTGGTCGAGTTCATCGTTGATGATCGTGAGGGCGGTGCGTTCAAGCGGGCTGACGTCCAGTGACTGAAAGTCGAGCATGGCGCCCCGCACCGCGCCCAGATCAAAGGTGGTAGTTTCTGCGAGGGCATTCTCAGGCCGCAGAATGGAATTGAGGTAGTGATGGACGAGCCCGCCATAGCCAAGCTGATGACGCAGACGACTGACCGCGAGCGGCCTTGGATCACGCAGTTCAACAGCAGCGGACCACTCTTCCTTGGTGTCGGCAAGCACATAGCCGATGAAGATCAGGCCACAGCAAAGCAGGACTGCCAGCGCCGACATCCTCACAAAATGACGCTGAATAATTCCGACAAGTGACCCGGGCTTACGCACCAATTTTCCTTCAAAATGTCCCGGCAGCACGTGCGGGAAACAAGTAAAATTACCCGCAAGGGGATAATTCCCAGTTAAGACAGGTTCGACCGCGAATTATTTGGGTGTGATTGGTTGAAACAGCGGTTTTTCGCGGATCCGGCACGCAAAACCCACTTTCCAACCCATAGATATAAACATGTCTTTATATCCCCCTTGTTGTCATCGGCGCAGACTGATAGAACCCCGCTAACTGCCCTGGGCCCTCGCCCGGGGGTTTTGTGTGCGGGCGTCCCCATAAGGTGCCCATTTCTACGGAGTGAGCGCTTATGAGCGAGCAGGATTACGTCGTTGCCGATATCTCCCTTGCGGATTTCGGCTACAAGGAAATTGAAATTGCAGAAACGGAAATGCCGGGCCTTATGTCCTGCGTTGAAGAATTTGGTGACAGCAAGCCGCTGACAGGCGCGCGTATCACCGGTTCGCTGCACATGACCATCCAGACCGCGGTTCTGATCCGCACGCTGGAAGCCCTGGGCGCAAAAGTGCGCTGGGCATCTTGCAACATCTTCTCGACCCAGGACCACGCGGCTGCGGCCATTGCCAAATCCGGCACGCCGGTTTTTGCGGTCAAGGGTGAGAGCCTCGAAGAATACTGGACTTACACCGACGCCATCTTCCAGTGGCCCGACGGTGAGCCCACCAACATGATCCTCGACGATGGCGGCGACGCCACCATGTACATCCTGCTGGGTGCCCGTGCTGAGGAAGGTGAGGACATCCTCTCCAACCCGACATCTGAAGAAGAAGAATATCTCTTCGCGCAGATCAAGAAGCGCATGGCGGCAACGCCGGGCTTCTTCGTGAAGCAGCGCCATGCCATTCAGGGTGTTTCTGAAGAAACAACCACCGGTGTGAACCGCCTCTATCAGCTGATGGAAAAGGGTCACCTGCCGTTCCCGGCCATCAACGTGAACGACTCGGTCACCAAGTCGAAGTTCGACAACAAGTATGGCTGTAAGGAATCGCTGGTGGACGGCATTCGTCGCGGCACGGACGTGATGATGGCCGGCAAGACCGCCGTCGTGTGCGGCTATGGCGATGTGGGCAAAGGCTCTGCGGCGTCCCTGCAGGGTGCCGGCGCCCGCGTGAAGGTCACAGAAGTTGACCCGATCTGCGCGTTGCAGGCTGCCATGGACGGCTTTGAAGTCGTGACACTTGAAGATGCGGCACCAACGGCTGACATCGTCATCACCACGACGGGCAACAAGGATGTGGTCACCATCGATCACATGCGCGCCCTCAAGGACATGGCGATCGTTGGCAATATCGGTCACTTCGATAACGAGATTCAGGTTGCTGAGCTCAAGAACCATAAGTGGACCGAAGTGAAGCCACAGGTTGACATGATCGAGTTCCCCGACGGCAAGCGGATGATCCTGCTGTCGCAGGGCCGCCTGCTTAACCTCGGCAACGCAACGGGTCACCCGTCCTTCGTGATGTCTGCGTCCTTCACCAACCAGGTGCTGGCGCAGATCGAACTCTTCACCAAGGGTGACGAGTACGACAACAAGGTCTATGTGCTGCCCAAGCACCTCGATGAAAAGGTTGCCCGTCTGCACCTTGAAAAGCTTGGTGTGCAGCTGACGGAACTCTCTGACATGCAGGCCGACTACATCGGCGTGCCGCAGCAGGGTCCCTTCAAGCCGGAACATTACCGCTACTAAGCGATCCGGCTTACACGACCAACAAACTTCAAACGGGGTGTCCTTTTCGGGACACCCCGTTTTTTGTTGCCCGCTTTTCAAGGCCTGAATGCTTGGAATGGTTGCATGGCGCCGCGTATGCGGGTTTTCTAGGCAGGAACAAGACGAATCAATGTCAGGGCCCATGCGCACTTCACCAACAGACGCCGGCAGAACGCCACGCGGACTTGCGCACAACCGCCCCTTTACAGGCGCGGCAGCCCATACCTGCGTTCTGGCCTGCGCCCTGACAGCACCCACCACACTGCACGCCCAGCAGGGCTTTGCTGACGGGCTTGAAGCAGCCTCCATCGAGACGTTGCTGGCGTCGGTCGCTGGGGGTGCCGTCGTCATTGCCATTGGTGCCCTGTGGGCTGCGGGCCGGGCGTTCAAACGCAACCGCCGCGACCTCACCGCCCGCGCTGAACGCATGACCGAACTTGAGACAAAGCTCGACAGTGCGGAGAGCATTTTGTCTGCCGAGCCCGATGCGGTTTTCATCTGGTCACCGGAACGCATGGTGACACCCACGGGCTCGCGCAACTGGGGCCGTCCACGCGTTGTTGGTTCCACGGCCGGTCTGGCAGATCCGTCGTCGGGCGCTGTTGATTTTGATTTCGTGCTGTCGCGGCTTGAGCCGGAAGACGCCGAAGCCCTGCGCAACGGCGTGTCGCGTCTGCGCGAACGCGGGGCACGGTTCTCGCTCAGCCTGCAGATGCGCGACGGGCGCACCTATGAAGCCGAAGGCCGCCCCGCGGGCGCGCAGGCCGTCCTGTGGATGCGCGACATCACCGGCGAGCGCGAGGAAGAATCCCGCCTTGTTGAAACCGCCCGCAAGGCGGACCGCGAACGCACGCTGCTGAGCCAGGTAACGGACGCAGCGCCCTTCCCCGCATGGCGGCGCTCGGCGGACGGGGCCCTCATCTGGGTCAATGGCGCCTACGCCAAAGCCGTTGAGGCCAAGGACGCGGACACGGCCATTGATGAAGGCCGCGAACTTCTGGGCGCGGACATTCTCAAATCCGCGACCACTGCGATTGCCGCACAGAGCGAGTTTCGGGACCGCGCCAATGCCGTGGTGCATGGGGAACGACAAGTGCTCGACATCATCGAGCTTCCCCTGGGCGATGGCGGCAGCGCGGGCTTTGCCCTCGATATCTCCGCCCTGTCGGAAGCCGAAGGGGATCTGCAGCGTCACCTTGAAGCCCACCGCGACACGCTCAACCGGCTGGCCAGCCCGGTTGCCATCTTTGGCCCGGATCGCCGCCTGCGCTTTTACAACCGCGCCTTCCAGACCCTGTGGGGCCTTGAAGAGAGTTTTCTGGATACCGAGCCCAGCGAGAGCGAAGTACTGGAAATGCTGCGCGAGGCACGCCGCCTGCCCGAGCAAACGGATTTCCGCGCGTGGAAACAACAGCGCCTGGCGCTTTACACAAGCAACGAACCAACGGACGAGCTGTGGCACCTGCCGGACGGGCGCACCCTGCGTGTCATCAGTCAGCCGCACCCGTTTGGCGGGCTTTTGTATCTCTACGAAAACGTCACCGATCAGCTCAAACTTGAGTCCAGCCTCACCACGGCGCAGCACGTGCAGATGGAAACCCTCAACAAGCTCTATGAGGGCGTTGCGGTGTTTGGCTCTGATGGCCGGCTCAAACTGCACAATCCGGCTTACCAGCGCATCTGGCAGCTGGAGCCGCAGCAGCTTTCCGGCGAACCGCACATCGATCAGATCATCGACTGGTGTCAGGGGCTCTACAGCAACACGGACGAGTGGGCCGAGATCAAAGGCCGCATCACGGCGGTGAGCGACGAACGCGGCAACAAGACCGGCCGTCTGTCGCGCCCTGATGGCTCGGTCATCGATTATGCCGCCGTGCCGCTGCCTGACGGCAACACGCTGCTGACCTATGTGGACGTGACCGATGCGTCGCGCATTGAACGCGCGCTGCGGGATCGCAATGATGCGCTTGAAACCGCGGACCGGCTCAAGTCTGAATTCATCAGCCATGTGTCGTATCAATTGCGTACACCGCTCACCAACATCATCGGCTTTGGTGAAATTCTGAACACGGAGCTTTTTGGCCCCCTCAACGAAAAGCAGAGCGAATATGCAGGCGGCGTTCTCAAATCCGCCAGCGAGCTGCTTGATCTCGTGAATGACATCATCGACCTCGCCACCATTGAGGCGGGCGCGATGACGCTGGATGTCGACCCGGTCAATCTGGATCAGGTGATGACCCAGGTGTTTGATATGGCCAGCCCGCGCGCCAAGCAGGGCAAGCGGGTGCTGGAAATCGAACATCCCCAAAATCTCGGCAGCATTCAGGCGGACTCACGGCGCCTGAAACAGATCATGTTCAACCTCCTGTCCAACGCCATCTCCTTCACAAATCCCGGCGACACGATCACCCTGGGCGGTGAACGTGACGCAGGCGAGATACGCCTGTGGGTGCGCGACACGGGCGACGGCATCAAGCCTGAACATCAGGCCACCGTGTTTGACCGGTTTGAAGCCCGTGGCAGCTCAGAAAAGCGTCGCGGTGCTGGTCTTGGCCTGACGCTCGTGCGCAGCTTTGTCGAGCTGCATGGTGGCTGGGTATCCCTTGAAAGCGCGCCGCGCGAAGGTACGCGAGTGACCTGTCACCTGCCGACAGACGCCAAGCCCCTGAGTGCACCAGCACCGGAAGCCGAAGAGACGGGCACAGCAGCCGCGTCGTAGACTCTCATCTTCCAACAATTCCATCCGTATCCCCGGACTTGATCCGGGGTCCACTCTCGATTACTGCGCAGTTGATCGTTTGCGAGTAGGCCCCGGATCAAGTCCGGGGACACGGAACTGTGCGCTCCTAGGATAGATCCCACCCGTCCGGTCAAGCGGGAGGGCTAAAGGATCACAAAGCCAGATCTCGCCCTCCCTCCGGCTTGACCGGAGGGTCCATGAAACTTTCCGCCGCATAAATCCAGGCAGCCGCAAGCGTCCGCACGCGAATCCTCGCTGCGGGTATCCATTTCGTCTCTCCCTGAAAAAGGGAGTGGGAGCGCCTGAGGCCTGCGATAGGCTCATGCGATCAAACAACAAGGGGCAGTCCTCAGACGCTCCGCACGCGAACATGCTTCGGTGCCAATAGAACCGGCGGTACGGGTGTTACCCGCTTTGCTCCGCCGCAGCCCTGCTACCGGTCACACATGCATTCAAAGCCTGGGCTAGTCCTCGCGCCTTGCCATGCACGCACGTCCACCGGGGCGATCTTACTCCATGCGCCGGGCCGAACCGTCACCGCCTCTATAGCCGCAGCGCCCGTTACTCGCTGCTGCCGCACAGAAATGGCTCAGGCCGCGCGACCCATACCTTCCTGCTTCCAGGCATTCGCTCCCCCGCCCAAGCCCGGACGGCCCGGGTGCCCTTGTGGCGGGAGATGCCTGCATTATCCGCCACCCGGAGAGACCGGGGATAGAGCTTTTGCATTTTCTTTTCAGACGCTCCATGCCCCCGCCGAAAACACAATTTGTCATTCCGCGACTTGATCGCGGAATCCAGGGCGACCAACGTCACGGCTGATGCCATGGATCCCCCGGTCAAGCCGTGGGATGGCGTTTTGAGAGAACGGACCGCCCCACACTTCACCAGCGCCATAGTCCGGTTTAACCGGACAATCCAGAAGCGATTGACGAGCCGGCGGGCGGTGACTTGACCAGCGCATCTTTTTATATAACCATATGGTTATGGAACAGATCAGCCCTGGCGCACCGCCACCAAATCTTGACGCCATCTTCTCGGCGCTGGCGGACCCGACACGCAGAGCCATCCTGTCGCGCCTTGCCACCGGAGAGGCCTCGGTCAACGATCTGGCCACCCCCTTCGACATGAGCCAGCCCGCCGTTTCAAAGCATCTCAAGGTGCTGGAGCGCGCCGGCCTGGTGGAGCGGGACGTGGATGCGCAACGCCGCCCCGCCCGCCTCAAGGCGCAGCCCATGGCCGCCGCCGTGACGTGGCTGGAAGAGTTCAGACATTTCTGGTCGGCAAGCTTTGACCAGCTTGATGACCTGCTCGACGATATGAAAAACGCCGCACAAGAAGGACAAACAAAATGAGCGAGCAAAACAAAGAGTTGCCGACTTACATTCTCGACCGCGAGTTCGACGCGCCGCGCGAGATGGTGTGGAAGACATGGACCGACCCCAAGCTGCTGGCGCGCTGGTACGGCCCCAATGTGGAAACCATCATTCACGAGCTGGATGTGCGCGTCGGTGGCGTGTGGCGCAACGAGATGCGCATGAGCCAGGGCTCGGGCTATCAGATTTCAAAATACACGGAAGTCTCGCCACCGGAAAAACTGGTGATGCTGATGTCCAACACCGACGCCGAGTGGAACATCGCCGCGAACCCGATGATGCCCGACTGGCCGCGCGTGCTGCTCACCACCGTCACGTTTGAGGAAGAGAACGGCAAAACGAAAATGCGCCTTACCTGGGCACCGCATGAGGCCACCGACGCAGAACTCACCTGCTTCGAAGGCGCCATCGCCGGCCTCGATTCAGGCTGGGGCAGCGGCATGGAGCTGCTCGCAGAACTCCTCAAGGAGTTGCAGGGGTAGCGCGAATTATCTGCGCATCGGCGCCCGGCGTTAGACCCCCCGGTCAAGCCGTGGGGTGGCGTGTCTTTGGGTGCAATGCTTCACACACATCCCCAACGCCATTGTCCGGTTTAACCGGACAATCCAGAAGCGACGCACGAGTCCCGCGCCCTTCCGCATACCCGGACTTGATCCGGGGTCCACTCTCGACCGCTGTGCAGTTGATCGTTTGCGAGTAGGCCCCGGATCAAGTCCGGGGATGCGGATTGGAGTTTTGCTCCAAATACAAAACAGCGCCCGCCGGATTTACCCGGGGGCGCTGTTCTTGTTTGTGAGCGCGGAAGATGTTTCCCGCACAAAAATCTTTAGTGCTGGCTTTCGGGCATCTTGACGACCATGCCGTCGATCGCGTCTGAGACCTTGATCTGGCAGGAGAGGCGTGAGGTTTCACGCACGTCCGGTGCGAAGTCGAGCATGGTCTGTTCCATGTCTTCCTTCGGCTCGATCTTGTCAGCGAATTTTTCGTCCACATAGACATGGCACGTTGCGCAGGCGCAGGCGCCGCCACAATCGGCATCAATGCCGGGGATCATGTTATTGACTGCGCCTTCCATGACGGACAGGCCATCGGCCACATCCACAACATGTTCAGTTCCGTCATGCTCGACATAGGTAATCTTCGCCATGTTCCCTCTCGCATCGTTCTAAACCGCGGGTCGTCCATACAGCTGGGCCCGCACATTTGGTTTCGTCGGGTGGTGTCTTACGGGGTGGTTTTGGGGGACGCAAGCCCATGACCAAAACCGGTAGCGCGGACAGACAAATCTCGTCCGCACTCCGTAAAGATGACGCACCCGTCACTTTTTATGCCTTTGGAATTAAAGCCTTGCTGGCGGTACGTCAAGCGCCCTGACCTACCCCTGTGTAAGAGGCCCCATTCGGCCCCTATTTGGCAATATCCTTCATCTCGATGGATTCGTCCGCCAAACGCTCGGCGGGCACGTTTGTGCCCTTCTGAAGCAGCATTTTGGACATCATGAACTCCGGCGCGCGGTTGACCGCATCGACGGCGATCATCTGCCCTTCCTTGAGATAAAACGCCGCAAAGGAGCGTCCGGTGATGTCACCACGGATGACGACCTCGTCAAATCCCTGGCTCAGGCCGGCGATCTGCAGCTTGAGGTCGTACTGATCGGACCAGAACCACGGCACCTGGCCGTAGGGCTTGTCCTTGCCGCAGATATGGGCTGCTGCCGTCTTGGCCTGTTCCAGCGCGTTGTGCACGGATTCAAGCCGCAGCGATGTCTTGTAGATCGGGTTGGGGTGGAAGGTGCAGTCGCCCGCCGCATACACATCCGGCACGGAGGTGCGGCACAGATCGTCCACGACAATGCCGTTGCCGCAGTCGATCCCAGCGTCCTGCGCGAGTTCCATGTTGGGCAGAATGCCGATACCGGCAATCACGAAGTCGGCGGGGATGATGTCACCGTCGCCGGTCTTGACGCCGGTGACGTGGCTGTCGCCTTCAATGCTTTCCAACGCCGTGTTGGTGAGGATCTTGACGCCTTCCTCGCCATGCACGCGCTCAAAGAAAGTCGCCACTTCCTTGCAGGTGACACGGCCCAGAACAGTCGGTGCCATTTCCAGCACAGTCACGTCGATGTCGCGCTTGACGGCCACCGCCGCCACCTCAAGGCCGATATAGCCACCGCCGACAATCACCAGCTTTGCGCCGGGTTTGAAGTGCGCCTGAATGGCTTCCACGTCGGCAATCGAGCGCAGGTAATTGACGCCAGGCAGGTCGGCGCCGGGGCAGTTGAGCTTGCGCACGCGGCCACCGGTGGTGAGGATCAGCTTGCCGTATGCCAGTTCGCGGCCTTCTTCGAGAATGACCTTCTTGGCGGCGGTATCAATCTTCTCGACCTTGGTGTCGAGGATCATTTCCGCTTCTGCCTTGGCGTAGAAATCCACCGGCTTGAACAGCACACGATCGAGGCCAATTTCGCCGGCGAGGAATTTTTTTGACAGTGGCGGGCGCTGATAGGGGACGACGCTTTCTTCGCCGACCACCACAATGGTGCCCTCAAAGCCTTCCTGCCGAAGGCTGGCCACGGCCTGACCGGCGGCATGGCCGGCTCCGATGATGACTACACTGTCGCTCATTGTACTTGTCCCTGTTCGTCGTCCCTGCGCGATATCGGCCCAGCCTGAAATTTGGCCCGGCCTAATATCGGCAAAGGGTGGCTTGTTGCCCCTAGCTTTGCATGAGCGGGTAGCACGAAACCGCAAAACGGGCCAAGTCGGCGGATGGTCGCTGGCGGCGTGAGGCCTGTCTTAAGGGTTGAGCGCCACACTGGCCCCGGTTACAAGCGCGAAGAACAGGTTTTTACTGCTACACACGATTTTCCGGACCCCTCCATGCCTGCTGTCGCCGATCTTCAACACGCCGAGCTGGACCTTGCAGACGAAGCTGCAACCCAGGCGTTCGGCGTGCGGCTGGCGTCCTATCTGGAGCCCGGCGACGTGATTGCCCTTGAAGGTGATCTGGGCGCGGGCAAATCCACGCTGGCGCGGGCGCTGATCCGCGAACTGGGCGTGGAAGGCGAAATCCCCAGCCCGACGTTCACGCTGATCCAGCAATATGACACGCCCTATTTGATGGTCGCCCATGTGGACCTCTATCGCATCGAGGATGACAGCGAGATTGAAGAGCTGGGCCTTGAAGACGCACTGGACTATGGCGCACTGGTGGTGGAATGGCCCGAGCGCCTTGGCCGCGCCTTCGCGCCGGGCCGCGTCAAGGGACGCCTCAACCTGACCCTCACCCTTGAGGATAAGGGCGAAGACCCGGCGATTGAAAAACGCAAACTCAGCGCCGTCGGTTACGGCACATGGGGACCCAAGCTTGCCAGAATTACGCAATGAGCATCACGCAATGAGGATCATGGACTGATGACTGCTGATCGCAGGCAGGCGCGCGATGCATTTCTCGCACAGGCGGGCTGGGATGACGCCAGCGCGACACCGGTTGCCGGTGACGCCTCGACGCGGCTGTATGAGCGCCTGACCAAGGGTGGCCAAAGCGCCATTCTCATGGATGCGCCTCCCGGGCCAGACGGCCCGCCGGTCAAGGACGGCAAGAGCTACAGCGCCATCGTGCATCTGGCCGAAAACATGCGGCCCTTCGCGGCCATTGCGCGGCACCTGACGCAGCACGAGTTCAGTGCGCCTGAAATTTTTGCGCAGGACCTGACGCAAGGATTCTTGCTGCTTGAAGATCTCGGCGACGGTGTCTTCGCCGCGCGCATTGATGCAGGCGACAGCGAAGAGGCGCTGTATGGCGGTGCAACAGATGTTCTGGCCGCCCTGCACGCGCTGCCCGCGCCGACATCCCTTGGCTGCGGTGATGATGGTCCACCCCACATTGTGCCGCCCTATGACGACACCGCCTTGATGACGGAAGCAGAGCTGCTCCCGTCCTGGTATGCGCGGTTGGCCTTTGGTGAAGACCTTGACGCTACAGCGCAGGCAGATTTCCACGCCGCGTGGACGCAGGTGCTGCCCAAGGCCCGTACCGCCGCCGACGTCCTGCTGCTGCGCGATTATCATTCGCCCAATCTGCTGGTGCTCGACGACCAGTCCGGCCTCCAGCGCATCGGCATCATTGATTTTCAGGACGCGGTGATTGGTCCGGCCGCCTATGACGTGGCGTCCCTGCTGCAGGACGCCCGCCGCACGGTGCCTGCGGACATCGAAGCGCGGCTTCTGGCGCGCTACGAGGCTGCGCGCACCGCACAGAACGCAGGCTTTGACGCGGATGCCTTCCGCGCGGCCTATGCCATCATGGGCGCGCAGCGGAACACAAAGATCATCGGCATTTTTGCGCGCCTGCTGCTGCGCGACGGCAAGCCGGGTTACCTGAAGCACATCCCGCGGCTGGCGGACTATCTCGCCCGCGATCTGGCGCATCCAGCGCTTGCGCCTGTGGCAGCCTGGTTTGAGGCGCATTTGCCGCTTGAAAAAATCTGTGTACCGATTGATCCGGACAGTGTCACAACATGAGCGCGGCCCGATGACAGCACCAAACACCGTGATCGATACAGCAATGGTGATGGCCGCCGGGCACGGCACCCGCATGCGCCCGCTCACCAATGACAAACCCAAGGCGCTGATCGAAGTGGCCGGCAAGCCGATGGTGGATCACGCCATCGACCGGCTCAAGGATGCGGGCATCAAGCGCATCATCGTCAATATTCATGCGTTCGCTGACCAGATGCGGGCGCATCTCGAGGCGCGCAATGATGACAGCATCATCATTTCGGACGAGACCGAGGCCATTCTGGAAACCGGCGGTGGCATCAAGAAGGCGCTGCCGTTGCTGGGTGACAAGCCCATCATCACCCACAATTGCGATTCCATCTGGGTGGAGGGCATGGGCAAGACCCTGCCGCGCCTGCTTGAGCGGTTTGACCCCGACGAGATGGACGCGCTGCTGGTTGTGGCAGTCACGGCCAACATCGTCGGCGATGTGGCGCGCGGTGATTTCACCATGGATGCGGCCGGTCGTATCGAGTGGCGCGAGCCGGCATCGGTTGCACCGTTCATGTATACGGGGGTGCAGATCATCAAGCCGCAGCTTTTTGCGGACATCGAGGAAGACGCGTTTTCCACCACCAAGGTCTGGCGCGGCCTGATTGAAGACAAACGGGCCTATGGCATGCGCCACGACGGCGTGTGGATGCATGTGGGAACGCCGGGTGCTCTGGAAGAGGCCGAAGAGTTCCTCAGGGACCTCTAGGGCCCTCTCCCCTTCCGTATCCCCGGGCTTGACCCGGGGTCCACTCTCAGCTGCTGCGGAGTGAAGCCTCCGCGAGTAGGCCCCGGATCAAGTCCGGGGCGACGGCATGAAATTGAAACGGGCAGAAGTCTCTCAGCACCGACTCTTCGCGTCCGACTCACGCTAGACTTGTGGCATGGGCCAGGTCTTCACCATTCCCCCGCACGTCCCGTTCCTGCCTGCCCTTGCGGCGGGGTTGCTGGCGCGTGGGGATGCGCTGGCCACAACCACTGTTCTGGTGCCCACCCGCCGTGCTGCCCGCGCCCTTGTGGAAGCCCTGCTGGAGCAAAGCGAAACCGACGCTTTGCTGCTGCCGGACATTCGCCCGCTGGGGGACGTGGACGAGGACCTTGGCTTTGGCAGCACTGACGCAGGCGACGCGCCGCTGACCCTGCCGCCTGCCATTGAGCCCATGCACCGCACGCTCGTGCTGGCACAGATCATTGAGCGTCACGCCGAGGCAACCGGCCTCACCACCATGAGTCAGGCACAGGCCATTGCCTTGGCCGGTGAACTGGCGGCCCTGATGGATACGTTCGCCGCGCAGGATGTGCCGCTGAGCCGATTGCAGAACGTGGTGCATCGTGAGTTTGCGGACCACTGGAAAGAGACCCTGACATTCCTGGAGGTGATTACCGACATCTGGCCGCAAATGCTCGCAACGCTTGGCCTGATGGACCCGGCGCGCCGCCGGGCCGACCTCATCAAGGCCACGTGCAAGCGCTGGCAGGACACGCCGCCGGGTGCCATCGTCGCTGCGGGGTCCACCGGTTCCCTCAAGGCCACGGCTGACATGCTCAAGACCATTGCCGGTCTTGACGAGGGAACCGTTGTGCTGCCCGGCCTCGACCAGCAGATGGACGAGGCGGCCTGGGCGGCGTGTGAACCCGCACACCCGCAATTTGGCCTCAAACTCCTGCTGTCGCGCATCGGCATGGAGCGCAACGCTGTCAAAGTCTGGTCTTACGGCACATCGTCAAACAACGCTGAAGCGCGAACGCGGCTCGTGAGTGAAGCCCAGCGGCCTGCGGAAACCACCGACCAGTGGAAAGACGCCGACATCAACCTGTCGCCGATCATCGACGACGCCCTCACCGGTCTCACCATGGTGAGTGCGGACAACCCGCAGCTTGAATCCCTGTCGATCGCCCTTGCTTTGCGTGAAGCACTGGAGACACCGGGCAAGACCGCGGCCCTTGTGACACCTGACCGAAATCTCGCCCGCCGGGTTGCCAGTGATCTGGCGCGATGGGGCATCATCGTGGATGACAGTGGCGGCCAGCCGCTGGCTCATACGCGTGCAGGCGGTTTCCTGTTGCAGGTCGCGGAGATGCTGACCGAGCAATTGGCCCCCATCGAGATGCTGACGGCCCTGCGCCATCCCCTCGCGCGCGGCGGTGAGGAAGAAGGCGTCTTCCATGGATTGGTGGACCTGCTGGACAAGCAGGTCCTGCGCGGGCCGCGTCCTGCGCCGGGTCTTGACGGCATGGCGGACGCCGTTGAGGAAGCCGCCACCCGCACATATGGCCCGCTCAATGAAAATGAACACGCGCGGGTGCGGCGGCTGCATCAGGCACTCACGTCCTTCATTGGCGCGCCCCTTGAGGTGATGGATGCGCGCGAGGTTGATGCTGCCGCGCTCATGGAAGCGCATCTGACTGCCGCAGAAGCGCTCGCGGCAACTCATGAGGAAACAGGTGCACACCGCTTGTGGTCCGGTGCATCGGGCGAGGCCGCCTCTGCCTTCATGGCGGATGTGATGGCGCAGGCCAGTCTGCTGGGCAGCATCTCGCCTGCGGACTATCCGGCCATTCTTGGCGCACTCATGACCGGCCGCATGGTGCGGCCCGTGCGGCGCTCCCATGCGCGGTTGCAAATTCTCGGCCCCCTTGAAGCCCGCCTGCAACATGCGGACCGGCTGGTGCTGGGTGGGCTCAATGAAGGCGTGTGGCCGCAGCGCGCTGAAACAGGCGCGTGGATCAACCGCCCCATGCGCGCGCAGCTTGGCCTCGAGGCCCCTGAGCGCCTGATCGGTCTTGCGGCCCATGACGTGGCGCAGGGGCTTGGTACGAGCGACGTGATCCTCACCCGGGCGGAGCGTTCGGATGGTCAGCCCACGGTGCCGTCGCGCTGGTGGCTGCGGCTTGAAAATCTGGTCGGTGGCCTACCGGTGCCCGGCGACGACAGCAAAAAGCAAAAGCGCTGCATTCCATCCGGCCCGTGGCTCGCCATGGCGCGGGCGCTGGACCGGCCCGTGCGCGAGGCCCGGCAGATTGATCGCCCGGCGCCCACACCGCCGGTGGAAGCACGGCCTGCCCGCCTGTCCGTCACCCGCATCAATGATCTGTTCCGCGACCCTTATGCCATCTATGCCAGCCATGTGCTGGGGCTCAGTGTGCTGGATGATCTGGATGCGGATGCTGGCGCCCGCGACCGGGGCGACATCATCCACAAGATCCTCGAACGGTTTTCGCTGGAGCATCCACCCACCGCGAAAAAACCGATGCCGGACAATGCCTATGGTGAGTTGGTCGCCATTGCGCGGGAGGAATTTGACAAGACGGATGCCCGGCCCGCCGTGCAGGCCATCTGGTATCCGCGCTTTTTGGAGGTTGCGGAGTGGTTCCTCACCTGGGAAGCGGCAAGGCGGACCGGCATCAAGCAGACATTTGTCGAGCTGAAGGGTGAGCACACAGTCACCCTTCCAACGCGCGCGTTTACCCTGAGCGGCATTGCCGACCGGATTGATCTGCTGAGCGACGGGTCGCTGGCCATTCTTGATTACAAGACCGGTACAGCGCCAACCGCCAAGCAGACCGCCGCCGGGTTCTCCGTGCAGCTGCCGCTTGAGGCCGCCATGGCCAGAGACGGCGCGTTCCACACGGACAAAAGTGGCAAGACCATCGGCCCGCCCAGGGCGCTCACGAGCGAGCTGGCCTATGTGGAACTCAAGACCGGCAAGGTCGTAAGTGCTGTCGACAAGAAGGCCGATGTGATGACGGAGGCCGACGCTGCCATGGGGCACATGGTGGACCTGCTCACCCTGTTTGAAGAGGAAGAGACACCCTACATCTCGCGGCCCCGGCCGCAGTTCCTGACCTATGATGGCGACTATGACCATCTTGCCCGAGTGAAAGAATGGCAGACAGCAACCGACACCGACTAGAGATCGACGGTGTCGAGGTTGAGTTTGAACCCTCGGGCGCCAATGCAGAGCTCCAAAGCCTCTCAACGGACAAGCAGCTTGATGCCGCTGATCCCAAAGCCAGCGTCTGGGTGTCTGCCAATGCGGGCACCGGCAAAACCCACACGCTGACGAGCCGTGTGGCGCGCCTGCTGCTGAGCGGCACGAAGCCGGAGCACATTCTGTGTCTTACTTTCACGCGCGCCGCTGCCGCGCAGATGCAGACCAAGCTGTATGAGCGGCTGGGCCAATGGTCCACCATGGCTGAGGACGCGCTTGAAGAGGCGCTGTTCCAGCTCGAAGGCCAACATCTTGAAGCAGATGAAATTGCCAAGGCGCGCCGCCTGTTCGCCAGTGCCCTTGAGACGCCCGGCGGCCTCAAGATTCAGACCATCCATGCCTTCTGCGAAAGCCTGCTGGGGCGCTTCCCGCTGGAAGCCGGCGTCAGCCCGCATTTTGCGCTTGCCGATGACCGTCAGTCTGCGGAGCTTCTAGCCCAGGCGCGCGATGAGGTGCTTCAGGCCAGCATCGACGAGCCGGAGACACCTCTTGCCCATGCGGTCGTCAAACTCGTCGGTGAGGCTGACGAGATGGCATTTGAAATGCTGTTGGGCGAAGTCACCGGCATGCGCCACCGCATCAGGCGGTATGTCGAGCACGCGCAGGGGCTCGATGCTGCCGAACGCGCGGTTGCCGATGCCCTAGGCGTGCCGCCGGGGGCATCTGCGCATGACTTAATGGCGGCAGCACTTGCGGAGCTGGACCCCGCGCAGATACGGGCCGCGCAGTCTGCACTTGCGTCGGGCAAAAAGACGGATGCGACCAAAGCAACCGCCCTTGCCGCCCTGCTGGCAGACATGACACCGGAAGGCTTTGAAGAACATTATCCGGGCATTTTCCTGACCCAGGCAGGTGAGCCACGGGCGAGCCTGATGACCAAGGACCTGGCCGCGTCTCACCCGGACATTCTGCAGTGGATGGAAGACCAGCAGGCGGCACTGGTGAGCCTCACCGCAAAACTGAGGGCCGCCCAGACCGCTGTTCTGACCGGCGCCATCCTGCGGGTCGGCTGCGCGGTGCTTGACGCCTACGAAGCCGAGAAGACACGTCGGGGCCTGCTGGACTATGACGACCTCATCACCCGCACCGTCTCCCTGCTGCACAGCCGCGAGGCCACCCAGTGGGTGCTCTACAAGCTGGACATGGGCCTTGATCATATTCTGGTGGACGAGGCCCAGGATACGAGTCCGGAGCAATGGAAGGTCATCGCCGCTCTGGTGACCGAGTTTTTTGCCGGCGACGGCGCGCGGGACTTTGCGCCGGATCAGGATGGGCGCGGCCCGGGCTCCGTGCGCACGCTGTTTGCCGTGGGCGACGAGAAGCAGTCGATCTTCTCGTTTCAGGGTGCAGACCCGCAGGAATTTTCTGCCCGCCGGGCGGCGTTCCGGTCCATGGCGGGTGCGGCAACCCAGACATGGCACGACATTGATCTCACGGTCTCCTGGCGGACGGCAGACCAGATCTTGTCCAGTGTCGACAAGACGTTCGAGCCCGAGCCGATGCGCGCAGGCGTCGTAGCCGGTGACGACCCCATCCACCATGAAAGCGTATGGACAGGACGCGCAGGCCTTGTGGAACTCTGGTCACCGGTCACGCCGGATGAGGTCGACGAGCAGGAATTGTGGGATGACCCGCTGGATGCGGTCAGCGGGCGCAGCAAGGAAGCCAAGCTGGCAACGCGCATTGTCGGCAAGCTCAAGGACTGGATCGGCACGGAGTTTTTGCCGCAGCGGGACCGGGTCATGGAGCCGGGCGACGTGCTCATTCTTGTGCGCAAGCGCGGGCCGTTTGTGGATGAGCTGATCCGCCAGCTCAAGACCTCCAACATTCCCGTTGCCGGTGTCGACCGGCTGGTGCTGGGCGACCATATCGCGGTCATGGATCTCATGGCGCTGGCGCGCTTTGCTTTGCTGCCGGAGGATGACCTGACGCTTGCGACTGTGTTGCGCAGTCCCCTGTGCACCATCAGCGAAGAAGGTCTGTTTGATCTCGCCCATGCGCGCGCCTCAAAGGAAAAAACCATCAGCCTGTGGAAGGCGCTGGAAGAGCGGGCCGACATGGTGGATGGCGCGCCGGAGGCGCTTGCCTATCTGACGGAGATTCGCGCACGCACGGGGATCCTGCGGCCGCACGAGTTTTTTGCCCGCGTGCTGGGGGCTGACGGCGGACGGGACAGGCTCGTGGCGCGGGTGGGCATGGATGTGCATGACCCCATCGACGAGTTTCTCAATCAGACGCTCAGCTATGAGGCTTCCAACACGCCGTCCCTGCAGGGGTTTGTCGCGTGGATGGATGCGGGCGACACGGAAATCAAGCGTGACCTTGATCAGGGCGGCAACCAGGTGCGCATCATGACCGTGCACGGCGCCAAGGGTCTGGAAGCCAACGTGGTGATCCTGCCCGACACAGTGCAGGCGGGCGGCACGCCGGGGCGGGCGTCCCTCATTGCGCACAAGGACACCCGCGACGACGGGCTGGTGACCTATAGCCCGCGTAAGACCGATGCGGATGAGCTGTCGCTGGCCGCACGGGCTGCGCGCGACGCCCGCGAGGACGAAGAATATCGCCGGCTGCTTTACGTGGCCATGACCCGCGCCATGGACCGGCTCTACATCGCCGCCGCCCATGGCTCCCGGGGCATGAATGACACAAGCTGGTATGTGCGTGCGGCAGATGCGCTCAAGCCGAACGCAGAAGAACTGGAAGAAGACTTTGCCGATGGCCCCGGCACTGTCTGGCGGCTGGAGAGCGAACAGATTGTGGAGGCCGTCGCGGACAAGCACAGCCATGATGTGGCGGATGCGATTGCCCTTCCCGCCTGGGCCACGCAGTCAGCGCCCATGGAGCAAGTACCGGTGGGACCGCTGGCACCCTCCATGATGCCCGATGCAGAAGAGGCGTCCGGCGAACCAGGTGCGTTCAGTGATCCGCCCGCTCTCTCTCCCCTGGCGGCTGACGGCGTCAACCCGGTGCAGCGGTTTGCGCGGGGGCGACTGGTGCACACTTTGTTGCAACAGCTGCCGGAACAACCGGAAGAAAATCGCAAAGCACTGGCGCTGGGCTATCTGTCCCGCGCCGCCGCCGGGCAGTTTGATGAAGCAACCCAGCGCGACATCGCGGCTGAAGTGCTGGCTGTTCTGGATGACCCGCAATTTGCAGATCTGTTCGGGCCGGACAGCCGGGCGGAGGTGTCGCTGGCAGGCCGGGTGACGTGGAACGGCAAGCGCGTGCCGCTGTCAGGTCAGATCGACCGGCTGGTTGTGACCGATGACCGCATTCTGATTGCGGACTACAAGACCAACCGCCCGCCGCCCAAGCGCGTTGAGGATGTGGCAGCCGTCTATCTGGATCAGATGGCGGCCTACCGTTCCCTGGTGGAAGCCGCCTATCCGGGCAAGAGCGTGGCGTGCGCACTGGTGTGGACCGACGGTCCCAGACTGATGGAACTGCCCGCTTTTGCGCTAGATCAACGTGGAAATAGTGTGAATTAGTCGTTATCACACTGCCGAGACTGTACTTGACCCCCATGGGGGCCATTCCTACATTCTGACCAACAGCAATTTGGCGGGACGCGATTCACCTTGTGAACAGCAACGTGAGCCGCAACCTGCCTTTCATTTCGGGATATCTGCACACCCCCGTGTACGGTCCCATGAGTATTAGGAGACGTCGCATGTCTACAACCAAAGTGACTGACGACAGTTTTGAAGGCGATGTGATTGACGCGTCCGGCCCCGTCCTTGTGGACTTCTGGGCTGAGTGGTGCGGCCCCTGCAAACAGATCGGACCGGCTCTTGAAGAGATTGCGGGCGAGCTCGGCGAAAAGCTGACCATTGCCAAGATCAACATCGACGAGAACCCCAACGTGCCGACAAAATACGGCGTGCGCGGTATCCCGACCTTGATGATCTTCAAGGACGGTCAGGTGGCAGCCACCAAGGTTGGCGCCCTGCCCAAGAGCAAGATTTCAGAGTGGATCGAAGAGTCGATCTAAGCCTCAGAACTGACGAACAATCAGACTGACAAAGTGTCTGCAGCCGGCGGTCCTATGGGCCGCCGGTTTTTGTTTGCACACACCCTCGCGCCGGACATGACGCCTGATGCTGCAGTGCAAAAATGCATGGCACGGTTAACTTGCTCGAAAGTCCGCATGCGGTCTATATCCGGCGCAACTGAGGGACTTGTGGGTCATTCGTGATCGAGGTGCTAGCGCGTTGTATGCGTTGCGTCTTTTTATTCCCTTCAAAAGTGCCAATCTGCACCGCGCCTGCGTATCAGCGCTTTGCCCCGCCGCCTTAGTGTGGTGAAGTTATCCCAATGAATTAAAGGGGAGTACGCGCGATGGAACAACTCAGCGGAATGGACGCCTCGTTTCTGTATTTTGAGACGAAGAATGCGCCCATGCACATCGGCTCAGTGGCCATTTACGACCAATCCACCGTCGAGGGCGGCGTGCTTGGTTTCAAGGAAATTCTGAAGAACTACGAGGCGCGCCTGCATATGTCGCGCGCCTTCCGTCAGCGCCTGGCTTTCGTGCCAGCCAATCTGGATCATCCCTACTGGTTTGAGGATCCGGACTTCGACATCGAGTTCCACGTTCGCCATATCGCGCTGCCGCACCCCGGTGACTGGCGCCAGCTGTGCATTCAGGCGTCGCGCCTGCATTCGCGCGCGCTCGATACCAACCGACCCCTGTGGGAATTCTACGTGATTGAAGGCCTCGACAATGTGGAAGGCATCCCCAAAGGATCCTTCGCGATCCTGTCCAAGGTGCACCACGCCATTATTGACGGTGTGTCCGGTGCTGAAATGGTTGCGGCCATCCATGACCTGAAGCCGGATGCCAAGCCAGCGCCGCCCAAGGAGCCATGGGTGCCCGAGCGTGAACCGCTGGCCATGGAACTTCTGGCCCGCACGGCCGGTCACACGGCGGTTCAGCCTTTCCGTCTTGCCAATGTGGTTGCCCGCTCCGTGCCGGCGCTCGCCCGCGCTGGCCTCAAAATGTCGACGGGTGATCTCAAGTCGTCAGGCCCCGTGCCACGTACCCGCTTCAATGGCTGCGTCTCGCCGCACCGGGTCTTTGATGGCCGCAGCTTTGCCATTGATGATCTGAAGTTCATCCGCACGACTGTGCCTGGTGCCACCATCAACGATGTGGTGCTGACGGTATGCGGCGGTGCCCTGCGCAAATATCTGGCGGACAAGGAAGAGCTTCCCGGCGATTCACTGGTCGCCATGACGCCGATTTCCGTCCGGTCACCGGACAAGCAGAAATCTGCCGGCAACCAGGTGTCTGCCATGACGGTGGCCATCGGTACTGACATCGAAGAACCGATGAAGCGCCTTGAGACGGTGTTTGAACACACCACCAACTCCAAGGAACTGACCAACGCCGTTGGCGCCAAGACGATGACGGACTACACCCAGTTCATTCCCTCCACGACAGCGGGCATGGCGGCGCGTCTTTACACCGGTCTTGGCCTCGCCAACCGGATGAAGCTGCCGATGAACTGCGTCATCACCAATGTGCCCGGCCCCAATGTGCCGCTCTACATGACCGGCGCGCGTCTGGTCACACAGTTTGGGACCGGCCCGATCCTCGATGGCATGGGCCTCATCATGCCGGTATTCAGCTATGGCGGTCAGATCACCATCTCCCTGACGTCATGCCGCGAGATGATCCCGGATCCGAGCTTCTTTGCTGATTGCATCCAAGAAAGCTTCGACGAGTTGATGGCTGCCGCCAAGAAGCGCGCAGCGTCTCCGGCCTTCAAGAAGGCCATGAAGGCTGCCCCCAAGAAGCGGGCCTCCCTGTCACGCTCTGCGGTGCCTGCACATCAGTCTGACGCAAGCCTGAGCGAGCGGGATGGCACCACTGTCTCCAAGGCCAAGACCGCAACGAAGGCAAAAGCCAAAACGAAGGCGAAGGCGAAGGCCAAGACGAAAACCAAGGCCAAGCGCAAGACAACGTCTAAGGCAAAAGCCAAGGCGGCGGCCAAGAAGCCCGCAAAGAAAAGCGCAGACCCCAAAGGCGAGCGGCTGACCGATGACGGCAAGGTGGTTTCGCTGCAGGCCGCCGAATAAGTCTCACGCGATCTGCGAGAAACAAAAGGGCCACCGCAAGACTGCGGTGACCCTTTTTGTTTTCACGTAACCCACCCCGCATCTCCGGACTTGACCCGGAGCCTACTCGCAGAGGCAGTAAACCGCAGCAAATGAGGGTGGACCCCGCCCTCCGGTCAAGCCGGAGGACTAAAGGATCACCAAGTCCGGGGATACGGGTCTCCCTAGGTGTTCCGCGCCAAGACTTCGCCCGCGAGATAGAGCGACCCGCAGATCACGATCCGGGGTGGCGGCGATATGACAGACGCCCGCTCCAGCGCGGTCTCGATGTCAGGCATGGAGACCGCCTCAAGGCCGGCCTCGCGCGCCATCTGCGCCACGTCGTCCGCCGGGCGGCCATTGGTCTGACCGGGAATACCCACTGTCAGCACCGTGGAGGCCAGTCCATCAAACGCTTCAAAGAAGCCGCCGGTATCTTTTGAGTCCATCATGCCGCTGATCAACACCAGGGGGCGCGGGTTCTTGTCTTCAAGGTCCGCCAGTGTCTCTGCGATAGCCCTTGATGCTGCGGGATTGTGCCCCCCGTCCAGCCACAGTTCTGCACCGGGTGCCTTGTCGGCCAGAGCGCCAGAGGACAGGCGCTGCATGCGCGCGGGCCATTCAACCTGCTTTAGTCCGTTGCCTATCGCTGTTTCATCCAGCCCGCCAAAGGCACGTGCCGTAGCAACGGCGGTTGCCGCATTGGCAATCTGGTGGCGTCCGCGCAGGCCGGGAAGCGGCAGGTCCAGCAGGCCGGTTGTGTCCTGAAATACCAATCGACCGTGTTCTTCAAAGGCTGTGAATTCCTGGCCAAAGCGCGCCAGCGGCACTTCCAGCCGTGCGGCTTCGCCTTCAATCACCTCAAGGGCTTCGTCCACCTGCGGAGCAACAATGGCAGGCACGCCGTGCTTGAGAATACCGGCTTTCTCTCCGGCGATCTCGCCCACCGTGTCGCCAAGAAAACTTTGATGATCGAGGGAAACCGGCGTGATGACGCAGGCCCGCGGCGTCTCGATGACATTCGTGGCATCAAAGCGCCCGCCAAGCCCGACCTCCAGCAACGTCACATCTGCCGGTATGCGGGAGAACGCCAGAAAGGCTGCCGCCGTGGTAATCTCGAAGAACGTGATGTCGCCGCCGTCATTGGCCGCTTCGCAATCACTCAGCAGGCGGATCAACTCATCTTCGGAGACCGGCGCACTTTTGCCGGTTGGGTCCGGCACGCGAATGCGCTCGTGGAACTTGACCAGATGCGGTGATGTATAGGTGTGCACCCGCAGGCCCTGCGCCTCAAACATCGCCCGCAGATAGGCCACGACCGAGCCTTTGCCATTGGTCCCGGCCACATGAATGACCGGTGGAATGTGCAGGTGCGGATTACCCAGAGCACCGAGCAGCCGCTCAAGACGGCCCAAAGACAGGTCGATGAGTTTGGGATGCAGCCCCGTCAGCCGATCAAGGATCGCATCGCTTGACTGGCGCTGGGGGAGGGTCTTCGCGGACACGTTGCTATTCAGCGCCGGCAGCGGTCGCAGCGCCTGCCTCGTAAGGAACCGGCGCCGTGCCCTGAGGCATTGCCTGGGCAGTTGGGGCTGTTGCAGGTTCGATCATCAGCAGGGAAATCAGTTTTGCCAGGGTGTCGCGCATGTCGCCGCGCTTCACCACCATGTCGACCATGCCGTGCTCCAGCAGATACTCAGCGCGCTGGAAGCCCTCAGGCAGTTTTTCACGGATGGTCTGTTCAATCACACGCGGACCGGCAAAGCCGATGAGCGCACCGGGCTCTGCAATATGCACGTCGCCCAGCATGGCGTAGGACGCGGTCACGCCGCCGGTGGTCGGGTCAGTCATCACCACGATGTATGGCAGGCCTGCTTCGCGCACCATCTGCACGGCCACCGTCGAGCGTGGCATCTGCATGAGAGACAGAATGCCTTCCTGCATGCGCGCGCCACCGGCAGCGGCAAACAGGATGAGCGGGGCCCGGCGTTCAACCGCAAGCTCCGCCCCCTTCACGATGCTTTCGCCTGCCGCCATGCCCAGGGATCCGCCCATGAAGGCGAAATCCTGAACCAGCACGACCGCGTTCTGTCCGCTGATCGCGCCCAGGGCGATGGTCATCGCATCTTCTTCGCCGGTCTTGGTGCGCGCCTCTTTCAGGCGATCGGTGTATTTGCGCTGATCGCGAAACTTGAGCGGATCGGCTGGCACTTCCGGGTTGTCGATTTTTTCCCAGGTGCCGCCGTCAAACAGATTGTCCAGACGGGCCTTGGCGCGCAGGCGCCCGTGATGACCGCAATTGGTGCAGACATGAAGGTTCTCCTCCAGGTCACGATGGAAAATCATCTCGCCGCAGTTCTTGCACTTGTGCCAGAGGTTTTCCGGCGTATCGCGCTTTGCCGAAAGGAAGGTGCGGATTTTGGGTCGCACCACATTTTCAAGCCAGCTCATGTCGTTTTCCTCAGGTCCGTTCTCTGTGTGCCCGTATCCTGCCGTTTATGGGGGCAAAATCAGGCCAAATCATGCTGTTGAGCAGTCTACGCTGCGTGGGCCCCTGCGGCCAGTTCCGCCGCCAAGGCCAGAATCTTGGGTACGGTTTCATCGGTGGGGCGGCCATCAGCATCCAGCGTGGAGGCAATGCAGTCCACAAAGGCCGAGCCCACCACTGCGCCGTCGGCAACACTCGCCATATCGCGGGCCTGCTCCGGCGACTTGATGCCAAAGCCCACCACAACCGGCAGGTCTGTTGATCCGGTGATACCGCTCACGGCTGACGCAACTTTTTCAACCTGCGCTGACGCTGACCCGGTAATGCCGGTGATCGATACGTAATAGACAAAACCTGATGTGTTCGCGAGCACGGCAGGCAGACGCTTTGCGTCCGTTGTCGGTGTGGCCAGCCGGATGAAGTTCACGCCCGCCTTGGTCGCAGGGATGCACAGCTCTTCATCTTCTTCTGGCGGCAGATCCACCACGATGAGACCATCCACACCGGCTTCCTTGGCATCAACCAGAAACTTGTCGACGCCGTAGATGTAGATGGGGTTGTAGTAGCCCATCAGCACGATCGGTGTCGTGTCATCGTCGGCGCGGAACGCCCGCACCAGGTCAAGCGTCTTGATCATGGTCGCGCCTGCATTGAGCGCCCGCAGACCACCGGCCTGAATGGCAGGGCCATCGGCCATGGGATCAGAGAACGGCATGCCAAGCTCTATGATGTCGACGCCTGCATCGGGCAGACCCTTGACGATCTTCAACGATGTATCAGCGTCGGGATCACCAGCGGTGACATAGCCGACAAAGGCTTTCTTGCCCTGTGCCTTGAGTTCGGCAAAGCGTGTGTCGATGCGTGTCTTCTGGGAAGGAGTATGGGTCATGCCTAGAGCTCCACGCCCAGATAGCCAGCGACGGCGAACACGTCCTTGTCGCCACGGCCGCACAGATTCATCACCATCAAATGGTCCTTGGGCAGCGTGGGTGCGAGTTCCGTCACCCGCGCCAGGGCATGCGACGGCTCAAGAGCGGGTATGATGCCTTCCAGCCGCGTGCACAGCTGGAACGCTTCCAGCGCCTCATTGTCGGTTGTGGACAGATAGGTCACCCGCCCTGAATCCTTGAGCCAGGAATGCTCAGGACCGATGCCGGGATAATCAAGGCCTGCCGAAATCGAGTGGCCTTCAATGATCTGGCCGTCGTCGTCCTGCAGCAGATAGGTCCGGTTACCGTGCAGCACGCCGGGCGACCCACCAGTCAGGGATGCTGCGTGCTCTCCGGGCTTATCAAGCCCGTGGCCTGCCGCTTCCACGCCGTAAATATCCACGTCCGGCTCATCGAGGAATTCATAGAACAGCCCCATGGCGTTGGACCCACCGCCGATGCAGGCAATGAGCGAATCCGGCAGGCGGCCTTCGCGCTCCATCATCTGGGCACGGACTTCCTTGCCGATAATCGACTGGAAGTCGCGCACGAGCTCGGGATAGGGATGCGGGCCTGCGACCGTGCCGATGATGTAGAACGTGTCTTCCACATTGGTAACCCAGTCGCGCAGGGCCTCGTTCATGGCGTCCTTGAGGGTGCCCGTGCCAGATGTCACGGGAACGACTTCAGCGCCCAGCAGCTTCATGCGGAACACATTAGGTGCCTGCCGCTCAATGTCGGTTGCCCCCATATAGACCGTACACGGAAGGCCAAAGCGGGCCGCAACGGTGGCTGTCGCCACGCCGTGCTGGCCTGCCCCGGTTTCTGCAATGATGCGAGTTTTGCCCATGCGCTTGGCGAGCAGGATCTGCCCCAGGCAGTTGTTGATCTTGTGGCTGCCGGTGTGGTTCAGTTCGTCGCGCTTGAAGTAAATCTTTGCGCCGCCCAGATGCTCGGTCAGGCGCTCCGCGTAATACAGCGGGCTTGGGCGACCGGTGTAGTGCTGCTGAAAGTCCACCAGCTCCGCGTCGAAGGTCGGATCCTTCTTGGCGGCGCGATAGGCCTTGTCCAACGCCAGCACATTCGGCATCAGGGTTTCGGCTACGAAGCGTCCGCCATAGAGACCGAAATGGCCCTGCTCATCGGGACCCGTCTTGAACGAGTTGGGTGTCTCCGCAGGTGAGTTTGAACCGCTCACGGCAAAATCCTTTCACACTCCGCGTATGCGCGAAGCTTCTGGCCGCGCCACGCTTACGCGCGGACGCTTTGACCGCGCCACGCTTACGCGCGGGCTGCAGCCGCAAATTCCTTGATCCGCTGGGGATCCTTGACGCCTGGTGCGCTCTCAACGCCGGACGCGACGTCAATCGCCTTGGCCCCGGAAATCCGGATCGCCTCGGCCACATTGTCGGCATTCAGGCCGCCTGAGAGCATCCACGGGCACCGGCTCGTGAACCCCGTCAGCAGGCGCCAGTCAAAGACCAGACCATTGCCGCCGGGCAAGGCATTAGCGAGTGATTTAGGGGGTTTGGCGTCAAACAGCAACCAATCGGCGGCGTCTTCGTAAAGACGGGCCTTTTCGATGTCTTCAGCGCCGTTGACCGGCAGCACCTTGATGACCGGCAGACCGAAGCGGGCCTTGATCTGGGCCACGCGTTCGGGCGTCTCGCGTCCATGCACCTGAATGATGTTCGGCGATGCGCCAGCCACGATCGTGTCCAGCTCATCGTCATGGGCATCCACCACCAGCGCGACGGACTGGACCGAAGGCTTGAGGGCCGCCGCCAGATCGCAGGCGCGCTGCGGCGTCACATAGCGGGGGCTTTTTTCAAAGAAGTTGAGGCCGGCCATATCCGCCTCGATGTCGTTCACCGCGTCCACCGCTTCGGGTGTGGTCAATCCGCAGATCTTGATGGTAAGCGACGACATGATCCCTAAAGCCCCAGATCAGCGGCGATGGCGCGGGCGGCCGCGCCTGCGTCGTCCGCAGCGGTAATCGGGCGGCCGATCACCAGAATGTCCGCACCCAGATCACGCGCCTCAGCGGGCGTCATCACCCGCTTCTGGTCGCCAATGTCTGCGCCCGCAGGACGGATGCCCGGCACAATCAGCTTGAAGTCAGGGCCAAGGTCGGCGCGGAGCGTTTCAATCTCGAGCGCGGAGCACACAACACCTTCAAGGCCTGCTTCCGCCGTCTGCTCGGCAAGGCGGCGCACATAGTCTGTTGTCGCCAGCCGGTTGCCCTGGCGTTCGAGATCGGACTGATCAAGGCTGGTCATCATGGTGACGCCGATCATGATGGGACGGCCACCGTCGGGCGCTTCGTCTGCGGCTGCCTTGGCTGCCTTCATCATGGCGAGGCCACCTTGCGCATGCACGTTGAGGATGGCGGGCTTCAGAGGAAGCAGCGAGCGCACGGCACCTGCCACGGTGTTGGGAATGTCGTGCAGCTTGAGATCAAGGAAGATCGGACGGCCTTCCTTGGCGACCTGGGCAAAGCCTTGTGGTCCCGCAGCCATGAAGAACTCAAGCCCGAGCTTGAGACCGCCAACGGCCGTGCCCACGTCGCGGGCGAGCTTTGCCGCCTTGTCCGGTGAGGGTGTGTCGAGGGCGCAGAAAACTGGATTCTCAAATGTGCTCATGGGCCGCTTTATAGCAGCACACGAGGCACGCTCCCAACCTCTCGCTGAAGGGCTGCTATGCGCTCACAAATCAAACGAACGGATAGGGAGGTTCTCGGTGTTTGGCCCGCTGATAGTTGGCCGAAACGAGCAGGAGCACGGTGGCAATGACGGCAGCGAGGTAGCCCACATAGGCTTCCGGTGCGCCCATGGGGATGTCTTTCACCGCAACGGCCACAAGGCCCCAGATGGCGGCAGCGGCATACCAGATCAATCCGCGGACACGCATCAGGACCGGGATGGCGACGAGGGCCGCCGCCAGCAGGACGAGCGACGCATATTGCCAGTCCGGCAGATCGAACGGGGCAAATCCGAAGTCGCGCAGCACACCGGACACGTTGAGCGCGGTTGCCAGTGTCAGCCAGCCTGCATAGAGCCCGAAGAGCGGCAGCACGACCGTGCGCCCCGTGTCTCCGCGATTGTCCCATGCGGCAAGGATGATGCGGATGGCGATGACCAGCATCACCACGATGATTGTGGCGAGCACGGCGTTTGGCCCATTCAGCTGCGCCACCACCATCCACGCGGTGGAGAGGCCAAACAGCATCCAGGCGCCGCTGCCTATGTCGCGATAGAGGGAGGACTGTCTTGCTGATGGCAGCGCCTGCTGCACGGCGTAGATCAGGCCCAACAGAAAAATGAGACCCCAGATGGAAAACGCATAGCCCGCCGGCACTTCCAGAGGTGACGCCGCCCCATCGCGCGCGCCGACACTTATGCCGATGCCAAGGGCCGGCATGGCGGGAACGGCGGCCTGCGAAATAGCCGTGATGACATTGAGTAGCTGGCGGCGTGTGTCTGACATTGTGTGTTCTCCCGGAACAGGCATAACACGGATACGCGCCAGCCGGTTCCAAGGATCACAGTCTTGATGGACCCTATGCCGTTTCAAACCCCTGATAATTGTCTGACGCTATGGAGTCGCAAATGTGACGGTAGACGTCCACGCCGCCAATATAGGCCATGAAGGTGCGCGGTTTGCCGGGGACATTGGCGCCGATGTACCAGGAATTGGCCTGGGGAAAGAGCGTCAGATTGGCGGCCTGCTCATTGTGGATCGCCCATTCCGTCTCGGCCTTTTCAGTGGCCGCGATGGTGGTGTGACCATTGTCCCGCATCCACGCGATGCAATCGCTGATCCAGTCAACATGCTGCTCAATCGAGACGATCATGTTGCTGAGCACTGAGGGGCTGGACGGGCCCGTAATCGTGAACAGGTTCGGGAAGCCCGCCACGCTCAGCCCCAGATAGGTGTGTGGCCCGTCGGCCCATTTATCCTTCAGGGCCATGTCGTTAATCCCGCGAATATCGATGCGCTCCAGCGCACCCGTCATCGCATCAAAGCCCGTGGCAAACACAATCGCATCATAGCTGTCTTCACCGCTGGTGGTGCGCACACCGGTTGGCGTGATCTCCTGAATGGGGGTCTTGTGCAGATCGACAAGCCGCACATTGTCCCGATTGTAGGTCTCATAATAATTGGTATCGAGACAGGGGCGCTTGGTGCCCAGCGGATAGGTCTTAGGGGCCAGCGTTTCAGCGGTTTCAGGGTCTTTCACACGGGCACGAATTTTGTCACGCACAAACTCGGAGACCAGATCATTGGCGTCCTGGTTGGAGAGCACGTCCATGTATGACGACGTGAGCGCGGTGAGGATGCCGGATTCCCATGCCGTTTCCAGACGGGCCTTGCGTTCATTGTCACCCTCGGCAGCGGCTGGCATCAGGTTACGCTCAGGATACGGAATACCTGCCAGATGATTGCGCTGGGCTTCGCGATAGTCGCGATAGGTGGTCTTCATCTGCTGAATTTCAGTTTCTTCCAGCGGGCGGTTGAACGCCGGCATGGAATAGGCCGGTGTGCGCTGGTGCACCGTTAGCTGGTCTGCCTGCTCCGCAATGTGCGGAATGGCCTGAATGGCGGAGGAGCCTGTGCCGATGACGGCGACTTTCTTGCCGGAAAAATCAACGCCCTCATGGGGCCAGAGGCCGGTGATGTATGTCTCGCCCTTGAACGTATCTGCACCGGGAATATCCGGCGTCTTGATTGCAGACAGACACCCTGTCGCCATGATCAGATATTGCGCAGAGATCACCTCGCCTGAGTCAGTGTAGACATTCCAGCGCGCGGTATCTTCATTGTAGAGCGCGCGCGTGACGCTGGTTTCAAAGGTGATGTCACGGCGCAGATCGAACCGGTCGGCCACATGCTGCGCGTATTCAAGAATTTCAGGCTGGGGTGAATATTTCTCTTTCCACGTCCACTCCTGTTCAAGTTCCTCATCGAACGAGAACGAGTACGCCATGCTTTCAATATCCACACGGGCGCCGGGATAACGGTTCCAGTACCATGTGCCACCCACATCATCGGCCCGCTCGATCACGCGGGTCGACAGGCCCTGCTGGCGCAGCTTGTGAAGCTGATACATGCCCGCAAAACCAGCGCCGACGATCACGGCGTCAACCTCGCTCGATGTGGCCAGATGCCGGTCGATCTGCTGGCCGACATATTCAAGCGCTGTCGCGGCGGCTGGCAACAGGCCGGGCATGGCGAAGAAATTGTGCATCTGCCGGTCAAAGCGTTTGATCGTGACGGGGACGCCCGCTGCCTGCATTGCTTCGCCATAGGCTTCGGCCTCATCGCGCAGCACGTCATATTCTGCGGTCACAACCAGCGCAGGTGGCAGACCGGACAGATCCTTTGCACGCGCAGGTGACGCGCCGGGCTCTTCGCGGTCTTTTTTGTTCGGCGCGTAATGATCCCAGAACCATTCCATCAGCGGCGTATTCAGCAGCAACTGATTGTCCGGGTTGGCATAGCCGGGCGTGTTCATCGCCCCATCGGTGACGGGATAGACGAGAAGCTGCAGCGAGATGTCCGGTCCATTCTCAGCCTTTGCCCGCTGTGCGACGACCGCGGCGAGATTACCGCCCGCGCTGTCGCCCGCCACGATGATCGGCACGCGCTTTCCAGCAATGGACGTGATGTTGGCGTCGACCCATGTCAGCGCGTCATAGGCATCATGGGCTGCCGCTGGGTAACGATTCTCAGGGGCCTTGCGATAATCGACAAGGATGACGGCAGCCCCTGTGCGTTTGGCAAGTTGGCGGCCCAGCGTGTCGTACTGATCAATGTCGCCCAGCACCCAGCCGCCGCCGTGATAGAAAATGAGTGCCGCGCGCGGGGTCTCAGTGGGAGAGAGGACGCGCACCCGGAACCCGGCACCATCAGAGCCCGTAATGGTTTCATCCCGCACCGATGCCATGTCCGGGCCCGGCGGATAGGATTCAGCGATCTGGCCACCCGCGAGACGCGCCTCTTCGGGCTCCATCTCATGGAAACCGGGCGCGCCCAGCGATGCCAGTTGCGCCAGAAATGCGGTGCTTGCGAGATCCAGTTTCATGATGACGTTTCCTCTTTGGCGTATTGCGCGACTTTGAACGTGCCCGGCCGCAATTTCCAGCGCGTATCGATTTGCAGAGCCCCACCCATCGACCGCTGACATAGCGGGGCGATTTATCCTGGTGGCGACTGGTGTTGGAAATGGAAGGGTCTTTTTTTCTCGTGGTCTTTACCTGACCATCGGCATCTTCCCGGTTCCCGGAGTTGCAGGTGCCAACCACCTGCAACTCCGGAGATATTGGGCAACAATTGTTGCTTTCGCGGACCTGCTGACTAGAGCACTGCCAGCAATTCGCGGACGATCATGACCATGAGCAGAATCCAGCCCAGCGCGAAGAGCGGGAAACGGATGGCGACCGCATTGCTGGTCCACTGCCACAGGGAGTGAATGACGCGCGAGGCGACAAAGCCCCAGGCGCAATACATGTGGATTTCATCCGCACGGCCGCTCACCAGAATGGCCAGCACCACGGCGTAGAAGATCACCGGCACTTCAAACAGGTGGTTGTAGTTGTCGGCCATCTGGCGCGGGCGCGTCGGCAGGACACTCAGCGCGTCTGTGTGCTTGGCATCGTCCGGTGTCAGACCGGCTTCGTTCATGGCGCCCAGGCGCACGAAGGTCATGAGAATCCACGTCACGGCAGTCCAGGCCGCCATGACATAAAGCGCTGCAAGCAGATCACCTGAATAGGTTGCTGACGCCGTCACGTTGTTGATGAGTTCTTCCATTATCTTTCCTCTTCTTGTGTGGGGGAGTTAGTTGGGTCGGTGCTCTGACCGATACTGGGGCCGGTCACCATCAATGGTGACGCGGTGCATCTGACGGTGCTCAGGGAAATAATCTGCAATGGCATAGTGCTGGGTGCAGCGGTTGTCCCAGAAGGCAACGGAGTTTTTCTGCCAGCGGAAGCGGCACTGGAATTCAGCCTGCTTCACATGCTCATGCAAAAAGGCCAGCAGCGCATCGCTTTCCTTCTGCTTCATGTCCTTGATGTGGGTGGTGAAGCTCGAGTTCACGAAAATACCCTGACGGCCTGTGACCGGGTGCGTACGAATGACGGGATGCTCCGCAGGCGGATGTTTTTCGCGCTCGGACTGCATCTTGCCATCAGCCTGATTGCGGTACAGCCGGCCGCTCTTGCCGAACACGTGCTCATAGTCATGCACCGCGGTCAGCTCGCCCAGCATGCGCTGCATCCGGTCTGACAGGGCTTCATAGGCGGCATACATGCTCGCCCACATGGTGTCGCCACCGGTTTCCGGCATCATCTTGGCGTGCAACACGGAGCCCAGCGGCGGCTCCTGCATGAAGGTCACATCGGTGTGCCAGTTGTTGAGGTCGGGTTTGCGCTTTGGACCATGCTCGATGACGATGATCTCAGGGTGCTCTTCGCTGTGATTGGGCGCGAATGGATGCACCTGCAGGTGACCAAACTTGCTGGCAAAGTCCTTGTGCTGCGCCGGTGTGATGTCCTGATCGCGGAAGAAGATGACCCCGTGGGCCATCAGCGCATCATGGACGGCAGCAAAGGTCTCATTGCCCAGCGGCTTGCTCATATCGACGCCGGAAATTTCCGCGCCAATGGTCGGTGTCAGCCGATCAATCGTAATGGCGTTGCTCATGAAGCCCGCCTCCCCTCATCAGTTTCCTCCAGCTGCGCCGCTCTTTTGGTGGCGGTCGTCAGCGTGTCGGGAAAAGCATAACGCGGGAAAAGCGCGGAGTCAGGCTTTGTATTTTCAGATTTGGATGACCCGGAATTCAATCACCCTCACGTGTCCCCGGACTTGATCCGGGGTCCACTCTCTTTCGCTGTGATGTGTGGCATCTGCGAGTAGGCCCCGGATCAAGTCCGGGGACACGTAGAGGGTTATGTCCGCTCAAACGCGAGTGTGGCCGCTGCTAGGTCCTCCAGCGCGACACCAACCGACTTAAACAGGGTGATCTGGTCGTGGTAGCGCCGCCCGGCCCTGTCGCCACGGGCCAGATCATGGAGATCAGCTGTAATGTCTTCAGTGGTGATTGCGCCGCTCTCAAGGGGGGCGATAATGTCGCCTGCCTCGCTCATGGCGCCCGTGCGGGTATCCACAAAGACGCGGGCTCGCGATACCACCTCGTCATCCACCTCCCGCATGTCCGGCCGGTAGCCACCGACACAGTCCAGGTGGACGCCGCGCTGCAGCCACTCTCCCTTGATGAGCGGCTGGGTGCTGCCGGTGGCCGTGCAGATGACATCCGCGCCGCGCACAGCACCTTCCAGGTCCGTTGTGGCGGCGACCTTCAAATCAGGCCGAGTCAGGCGTTTGGCGAGTTTTTCTGCCGTGGCGGGTGTGCGGTTCCAGATCAGCACGTTGCAGATGGGACGGGCTTCCGCATGGGCCTTGATGAGATGGGGCACCAGCGCGCCGCTGCCGACCACCAAGAGGCGTTCAGCGTCCTGGCGAGCCAGATAGGTAGCGGCCAGGGCAGATGCTGCCGCCGTGCGCCACGCGGTCAGGGTCGGGGCATCCAGCAGACCCAATGGCTCGCCCGTGCGGCCAGACATCAGCACATAGACGCCCGTGAGCGACGGGATGCCCTTGGTGCGATTGTCAGGGAAAACGGATTGGACCTTGACGCCGATATAGCCGCGCCGCCCGCTCATATCGCCGGACCGGGCCGTACCGCGCACCCAGGCGGGCATGACCATCAGGTCGCCGGCACCGGGCTCATCGGGGCCAAGGCTTGATTCAATGTGGTGGAGGGTGCGTGCCGGGTTGGCGATGTCGTCACGAAAGGCCGAGCGCAACCGCTCCATCAAGGAGCGGACGTCCAGGGCCTGATTTATCTCAGCCGCCGTGACGAGACGCATTTGCCGTTTGATCCGATAAGGCCGGTGCGGTTGCGCCCGCAACGGCAAGAGCTGTTCCTGCGCCTTCAACGCTGTTGGAATTGGCAGCGCCCTGCTGCTTTTGCACGCGCTTCAATTCGCGCTTGGCCTGACGTTCTCCCTTGCGGTGTCCGCCCTGGCCAACCCACGCCCCAAGGCCACCGGCCAGAAGCCCTGCCAGAAAGGCACCCATGATGACCACGATCAGCGGCACGGTGAAGGCCAGCGCCGGACGGGTGGATGAGAAGGGATCAAGGCTGAACTGCACCGGCACCATGTTGGCCAGGGTCAGCACAACGCCAACGAGTACGCAGGGAAGGAGAATGAACCAGGTCTTCAACGTCACTTACAAGATCACTTTCAAACGGTTTGTCTTGTGAACATGGCAGGCGAATAGGGGCAGGATGTTACCTCAGCCACGCGCATTGAACCACTGCCAGCGGATGCTGACGCGATGTTCAGATTCAGGAAGCGTGAAGGCTATTCGCCGGCAGCCAGATTGGGGGCCAGGTCCTGCACATCATCATTGTCCGGCTCACCGGCTTCTGATGGCTGTTCCGTCAACGCCGCATCGGAGCCCAGCGGGCGGCGGTTGAGCCGTTCGCGCAGTTCCTTGCCGGTCTTGAAGAACGGTACGGACTTCGCTTCCACTTCCACCGGTTCACCGGTGCGGGGGTTGCGGCCGGTCCGAGCCGGGCGTGTCTTGACGGAAAACGCGCCGAAGCCACGCAGTTCCACACGGTCGCCATTGGCCAGCGCCTGCGCAATCTCCTCAAAGATCGTGCCGACGATGCGCTCAACGTCGCGTTGATACAGATGCGGATTGGCCTGCGCCAACCGCTGTACGAGTTCTGACTTAATCATCCGGCCCTTGTCCCTAGTGCCAAGCCGTAACGATGCCCGAGGAGGCAGGGGGCGTCAAGTTGCGTGAACGCAACAAGGCGAGCATTTTCAAAGGCTTATCCATCTCGAGCCTTGAGCGTACTGGAAAACATGACGGCGGTGTCATTTTGACGCACAGGGTTTAACGCTGATCGGTGGGGCGCCAGGCCGCAAAACCAAAATGGCGACAGGGAGTTTTCCCTGCCGCCACAATGATTTTCTGTCAGCTTCGCTCTATGAACGAAACGTCATTTTCTGTGCGAAACGACTAGTCGTCGTCTTTGCCCTTGAGGGCTGCACCCAGAATGTCGCCGAGGGAGGCGCCAGAGTCGGTAGAGCCATACTGTTCGACGGCCTCCTTCTCTTCAGCGATTTCCTTCGCCTTGATCGACAGGGAGACGCGGCGCGACGCCTTGTCGATCTGGGTGACGCGGGCATCAATCTTGTCGCCAACATTGTAGCGATCAGGACGCTGGTCAGCGCGATCACGGCTCAGTTCGGAGCGACGGATGTAGGAGGTGAACTGCTCTTCACCCACTGTCACTTCAAGACCGTTTTCCTCCACATTGGTGACCGTCACGGTGATGATTTCACCGCGGCGGATGTCGCCAACGCTTTCGAAGGGATCGCCGCCCAGCTGCTTGATGCCAAGGGAGATGCGTTCCTTGTCCGGGTCCACGTCAAGAACGGTGGCTTTCACCATGTCGCCCTTGGTGTAGTCGGCAATGGCTTCTTCGCCAGAGCGATTCCAGTCGAGGTCGGAGAGGTGGACCATGCCGTCCACGTCGCCGTCGAGGCCAACGAACAGACCGAATTCGGTGATGTTCTTGATCTCGCCTTCAACTTCAGTGCCCTGCGGGAAGTTGACCAGGAAGGATGACCATGGGTTGTCGAGGCACTGCTTGAGACCAAGCGAGATGCGACGCTTCACAGGGTCGACTTCCAGCACCATCACTTCGACTTCCTGAGAAGTGGAAACGATCTTGCCTGGATGTACGTTCTTCTTGGTCCAGCTCATTTCAGAGACGTGGACAAGACCTTCAACACCTGGTTCCAGCTCAACGAACGCGCCGTAATCAGTGATGTTGGTCACGCGGCCCTTGATCTTGAGATCAACAGGGTATTTGGCAGCAACGCCATCCCAGGGATCAGCCTCAAGCTGCTTCATGCCAAGCGAAATACGCTGGGTTTCCTGGTTGACCTTGATGACCTGCACATTGACCGTCTGGCCGATGGACAGAACGTCTGTCGGGTGGTTCACGCGACGCCACGCAATGTCCGTGACGTGCAGGAGGCCGTCGACGCCGCCCAGATCCACGAATGCACCGTAATCGGTGATGTTCTTGACCACGCCTTCGAGGACCTGACCTTCGGTGAGGTTCTCGACGAGTTCCGCACGCTGTACTGCGCGTGTTTCTTCAAGCACGGCACGGCGGGACACCACGATGTTGCCGCGGCGGCGGTCCATCTTCAGCACCTGGAAGGGCTGGGTGATGTTGAGAAGCGGTGTGATATCGCGCACTGGGCGGATATCGACCTGGCTGCCCGGCAGGAAGGCGACAGCGCCGCCCAGATCCACCGTGAAGCCGCCTTTGACGCGACCAAAGATGTGGCCGTCGACGCGTTCGTTCTTTTCGAAAGCCTTTTCGAGAAGCTCCCAGGCTTCTTCGCGACGGGCCTTGTCGCGGGAGAGGACGGCTTCACCCATCGCGTTTTCCACGCGCTCGAGATAGACCTCCACTTCACCACCAACCGTCAGACCGTGTTCCTGGCCGGGGGCTGCAAATTCCTTCAGAGGCACGCGGCCTTCTGTCTTGAGACCCACATCCACGATTGCCATGTCGTTTTCGATGGCAGTGACCGTGCCTTTGACGACATAGCCTTCCGTCATGTGAGTGGTCTCGAGGCTCTCCATCAGGAGGGCTTCAAAATCGTCGGTCGTCGGGTTAAGGCCGGGATCGGCCGCAGTTTGAGACATAAATGGTTGCTCCAGTAGCATTGTATGTTTTCGGGCCGCTCGGTTGTCTCCGGCGGTCTTCCGCGTGGGGCTAACCCCACTGCAGCTTTTTTGATCGTTGTTTGACCCATCATTCAGAGGCATGTACCCCACGAAAAAAGGCGCGAAATCTCCCGTTTTTCGGGGTCTTTCACACCTTGCGACGGCAATATGATGAGTGGCGTCAGACAGCGGTTAGTTAAGAGCAACTCCCTTAAGAAACGTGACTATCGCCGCCCGACAATATCGAGCGCCGCTTGGATCGCCGCTTCTATACTCAAATTGGTGGTGTCGAGCAAGGTTGCATCCGCAGCCTGCACCAGGGGCGACGTGGCTCTTTCACTGTCCCGGCGGTCCCTTTCGGTGAGGTCTGCCAGCACCTGTGCCTGGGTCAGCTCGGGGTCCGACTTGACCAGTTCCAGCCACCGCCGATGCGCACGCGCGTCATCAGAGGCCGTAACAAAGAGTTTTACGTCTGCGTCAGGGCACACAACCGTGCCGATGTCCCGCCCATCCATCACCACCCCGCCCTTGCCGGCGGGTGGATTTTTGGCGATGCGGCGCTGGGTTTCCAGCAGCTGGGCGCGCACCTGCGGCTTGGCTGCCACGAGGGAGGCTGCGGTCCCCACTTCCCGGGTGCGGATGGCGGTCTGGTCGATGGCTTCAATATCAAGTGTTTCAGCCGCCCTGGCAGCGTCTGCATCGTCCGCCGGGTCACCACCCGCCAGGATCACCGCATGCGCCACAGCTCTGTAAAGAGAGCCCGTGTCGAGATAGGCCAGATCCAGCTTGCTCGCGAGATCTTTAGCAATGGTCCCCTTGCCGGCTGCGGCGGGGCCATCAATGGCAATCACGAGTGCGCTCATTCGAAGATACTCTAGTTATTGGTGGGCGATATCTGCGCGCCCAGCCCGACCATCAGGTCGCGGAAGGCCGGAAAGCTGGTGGCGATCATCGCCGCATCGTCGATTGTCACAGCCGACTTGGCAGCCAGGCCCGCCACAAGGCCTGACATGGCAATGCGGTGATCCAGACCCGTCTGCACATGGCCACCGCCGGGAATGGCGCCGCCAATGCCCGTGACGATCATGCCGTCCTCCAGCTCCTCCACCTGTGCACCACAGGCTTCAAGCATGGCCACGGTGGCTGAAATGCGGTCGCTTTCCTTGACGCGCAGTTCTTCAAGCCCGCGCATCACGGTCTTGCCGGTCGCAAAGGAGGCGGCCACGGCCAGCACCGGATATTCATCAATCATCGAGGCAGCACGTTCGGGGGGCACTTCGACGCCTTCCAGCGCACTGAAACGCGCGCGGATGTCAGCGACGGGCTCGCCCCCGCTTTCGCGCTCGTTTTCAAACGTAATGTCGGCGCCCATTTCCTTGAGCGTGGTGAACAGCCCGGCGCGCAGCGGGTTCACCATCACGTCGCGGGCGACCACGTCAGATCCGTCGATCAACAGGGCTGCCACCAGCGGGAAAGCCGCGGACGATGGGTCCGCAGGCACATCCACATGGGTGGGCGTCAGTTCGCATTCGCCGGTGACGCGCACCGCATGAATGCCGTGCGGCCCCTCTTCCACCGCCACCTCGCAGCCAAAGGCGCGCAGCATGTTCTCCGTATGGTCGCGTGTGCGCACCGGCTCCAGCACGGTGGTTTGTCCGGGTGCGGACAATCCGGCCAGCAGCACGGCTGACTTCACCTGTGCGGAAGCAACCGGCAGCGTGTAGGTAATAGGCAACGGCGGCTGAGCGCCCGTTACCGTGATGGGCAGCGTCCCGCCCTGCGGTCCGGCAAAGGTCGCGCCCATGAGGCTGAGTGGATCCGTGATCCGGCGCATGGGCCGGCGCGACAGGCTGGCGTCGCCAATGAAGGTTGCCGTGATCGGGTGACCGGCCACGACGCCCATCATCAACCGGCTGCCGGTGCCCGCATTGCCGAAGTCCAGCGCCTGCTGCGGTTCGGCAAGGCCGCCAATACCAACCCCGTCGATCTCCCAGTTGCCGTCGCCCTTGTCTACTGCCTGTGCGCCCATGGCGTTGACGGCCCCGGCGGTCGCCAGCACGTCGTCGCTTTCCAGAAGGCCGGACACCGTGGTGCGACCAACGGTCAGCGCCCCCAGCAACAAGGAGCGGTGCGACATGGATTTGTCGCCCGGCACGCGCACATCGCCCTTGAGGGCGCCTGCCGGTGCGGCGCGCCAGGGCATGGCTTGGGTAGAAGAATGGCCGTGCGAAGAAGAAGCGGTCATATGGTCGCCGGTGCGTCAAAAATGCCTACAGGAACGCGCGTTTGGGCTTAATCGTGCAAGATTTGGCTCGATTTTGCGTTGGCACGCATTTCTCTTTTGACAGTCCGGAATGATCGTGGCAATGGGAAAACCTACATGCAGCGGAACAACCCGCTGCGCAACGAATATACGCTGAAAGAGGCTTGCCCGTGCCAAAGCCCGAATGGGGAACGAAGCAGATTTGCCCGGAATGCGGGGCAAAGTTCTACGACTTCAAAAAAGATCCCATCCATTGTCCAAAATGCGAACACGAGTGGCCGCAGGCAGCGCCGCCCAAGCCGCGTCGTGGCGCCAAGGCGAAGGCTCAGCCTGCCGAGGCTGAAAAGCCTGCGGAAGAGGCCGAGGCTGAGGACGACGAGGACGAAATTGAGGATGACGGCACGGAAAGCCTCGATGAGGTTGCGTCTGGCGAGAAAAAGACATCTCGCAAGCGCAAGCCCGGGCTTGATGAAGATGGCGACGATGATGATGACGATGACGACGAAGATCTGCCTGACCTGGGCGACGACGACATCGACACGGACCTCGAAGAAGATGACGACGAGGACACGTTCCTCTCCGATGATGATGACGATGAGGACGACGATCTGTCCGACGTGATCCCCACCGGCAAGGGCGACGACGACTAGCGTCAGGCCTTTTCAAAGGGGGCCGGTGACCGGCCTATGCAGGGTCTTTGCGGCCGTCGCCAATCTGCGCTTGATATGGGGCGGGACGCCGAGTAATGTCCCGCCTCTTTCGCACGCCCGGTCGGGTCTGCAGAAACAAAGGTCGCGCCCCCACGTGCGACCTTCAGGTGCCGGAAAGCGGCACGCGCCAGAGAACGGCGCCTAAAAATGGTTTTCGGGGCCATAGCTC
>NZ_HG966617.1:92381-229534 GCF_000689395.1 Candidatus Phaeomarinobacter ectocarpi | reverse complement strand
GAGAACGGCGCCTAAAAATGGTTTTTCGGGGCCATAGCTCAGTTGGGAGAGCGCTGTCATGGCATGCAAGAGGTCGGCGGTTCGATTCCGCCTGGCTCCACCACCCCCTCAAACGCACCCCCAATACGCTCTAAAAGCCTTAGTGGTGCTGCGATTCCCGCGGTTCGATAGCCTTCAGTTTTTGAGTAGGAAACACCCGCTGGGAAGACCATTTTCAGCAGTGTTTTACGCAACTCAAAATCGTCTCTATCCCATATGGCACAAGGGTTTGAGAGGAAGGCACAGGCGGTTCGATAAACCCCATCAAAGGTCTTGCGATTTTCGGCAGGCTTTTTCGCGCTTTCCAGCAGCGCCCGCCGCTTGGTCTCCAGAGCTTTGACCTGGGTTTCGTAGGTTTTGATCAATACCGGGTCATCTGTATTCACCAGCCGCTCCAGCAATCCGTCGCTCTTGCGGGCCATTGCCAGCGCTTCGCGTTGGGCATCCAAAGCCACCGCCCCTGCACGGGCCTGACGCTGCGCCCAGAGGTCTTGCAGCATCTGGCGCACAAGCGCCAACAGCGCCGGAGCGGGCGTCAGACGGTGCAGCAGCGAGCGGAAATCGCCCTCAACCTTCTCACGCCGGATCGACTTACGGTGCCGCTCACACCCCTTGGTCTGACAGAGATAATAGGGGTACTTGGCGCTACGCCCCTTCGACCAGCCAGCGGTCATGGGCCGATCACAGGAGGCGCAGTTCACAATGCCACGCATTGGGAAATCCACATGTAAGTTGACCTGCGGACGGGCATAGCTGCGCCCATCCAGCCGGTCTTGAATACGCTGATAAGTTTCAACGCTGATCAGCGGCTCATGCTTTCCGGGATGCAGAAACAGGTTCCATTTTGCAACCGTAATCAGCCCAGCATAGAGAGGGCGACGCAGCAGGTTGAAGGCCACATCGGTGCCCAGGCCGTTCTTCTTGCCGTCGGTGAAGGCGGGAAATTTTTCAAGGAACCGGCGCACCTCGGCTGCGGTATGGAACCGACCCGTGGCAAAGCCCTCCAGAGCCTCTTTGACGATCGAAGCCATCGGCTCATCCGGTACGATCATTTTGCCGTGCCCGACGACCTTCTCAAACCGATATCCAAAGGGAGGTCCGAACAGGTAGTAGCCATTAAGGGTCCGCGCATGCATGCGCGAGATCACCTGTTGCCGGTTCTGCTTGCGGTAAAACTCTGCGTTGAGGGCCTGAATTCCCTCTGAGTATTGACTGACCGGATCATCGCCGAAGAACATCTTTGGGCTTTCCAGCACCCCGCCCACTTTCTCAATGGCTTCACGCAGGTTCAGATGGGCGCGGAAATCACGCGCAAGGCGCGAGATATCATCAATGATGACCACGAAGCATTCGCTGCGCTTTCGTTTGCGCATGAAAGCCAACATCTCTTGCATTGCCGGACGCTTGGTTCCACTGCCAGTGATGTCATCCTTGAAAACATCGGCCACTTCATAGCCCTTGAACTCAGCATAGTGACGGCAGGTCAGCTCTTGCGATTCAAGTCCATGGCCATCGCGAAGCTGCGTCTTTGTCGAAACACGCGCATAGATGACGGCACGCTTTAATCCGTGATGTTCCTTTTCTGAAAATCCGATCATGGCGACTCCTCTCCCGGCGGGGCGGCAATCGCCGCTACACGGGTAAATTCACTGGTTGTTGTTTTTGATCCCTTCCATTTTACCGCATCCGGCCCTGCATGGGTGTCGGCATTGCCATCGGCAGAAAGTTGTCCACAGCCTTCTTCTTCAGCATCAAGTATTCCCGACAGCAGCCCCCACAGCGCATCGATCAATGCGCATTTATCCTGCCTGGATAGATCAAACTCCTGCAGGTACGGCAGATAACGGTCGTGGGAATAACTCTGAAACATAGGCGCACTCCGCCCGTCAAGCGGAATGGCAAAGCCGCCCCGCGCCGGGTCACTATGGGTTTGTTGATGAAAGAGATTCTAAGCAGCGTCCGGCGGTAATTCGGGGGAAAGCCCCAAGCCTTTTTGCGGTATCAAGCGCTCTAATATTGAGCGGCAAAATCCGGACGCACTTGTAGGAATATCGTCCTATACACTAATACAGAATTCCAATTCTGTCCAGCATTTATTCTGTATACGGAAGGAAAAGCAGAGCCGCGTTAGCGGCTCCGCCTCTATCGACTGCGCCCAAAATCTGCTCGTGCCTGGCCTTCTTTGGGTTTGAGGGCAAACTCCGTCTCAAGCCCTTCTTTGGCACTACCGAGCGATTCCCGCAGCTCCGCGATACGCCGCTCATGGCTGGCTTTGACGGCCTTGTGCACCTGCGTGGTGATGTGACCATGCGGGATGAAGTTCCGCTCATAGGCCGGGCGTTCCCGCACGCGCAGCCGTGCCAACAGTTCTGCGCGTGTTTTGATATGGCTTTCCGGCGTGTGAACCTTGTCGAAGTCTTTTTTCATGACGAGCGATCTCCATCTTCACGCGCTTTGTCCTGCTCTTGCGTGTTGGATTCACCGTTGCGCCTGGCATCCAGCCGCTCTTTGGGTGTGCGCAGGGTGATGCGGCCATTCACAGGTGTTGCATCAAGAGCAACGTCAAAACCGTTGCCGTCTTTGTGCTTGAACGCTGAGCCCACGCGGTTGAAGAAGGCTTTGCCTTCTTGGTTCTCGCGCACGGAATAGGCGATATGGCTGGGACGCTTGCCGGGCTGTTTGTCGGTGTTGTCGGTCATGGGATTGCTCCGCAAAATTTTCTAAAGGGGATAACCCTCAACGCTTAGCGCCCTGCCGGACTGATATTGGGGGAAAGCCCGCCACTTGGCCGGAACAGGCTGATCCAAGACTGCCGCCCATTTGCGCCCAAAGCGCGTGACCACCTGCATGCGATCACGCGGCGGGTGATACGGGTTTGGCAGATACCGCCCGGCGTTTTCTCGCCGGGAATAATACGGGAACTTGTTGCCAAGGATCGGATTGAGGTTCAGGCCGGAGATAAAGAGAATTTGCTGATCTTCCGGTAGCCGCAGGATTTCATCGGGCATTTGAAGCTGGCGAGCTTGTTTGGTCTGGTGCTCCGCATTCTTGGCGTAGTGGCCAAGGTCATAGCCTTGCGCAAGTGGATCATCACCAAACAGAGCCTGCTTGGCGGCCTGCCACTTCTCGCGCTTGGCCGCTTGCTGATACTCAAACCCATCGTAAGAAAGAGTCTCGCTGCCCAGCATGTCCGAGACGAGCTTTGCAGTCTCATAATCGCGCACACCAAAGAACTGGCGTACCTGCGCTGAGCCCATAAAGGACTGCACAGCAGAGCGATCAAAGTTACGGGCAATTTGGCCAATGTCCTGGAACAGCGCCCATGTGCGCACCCCAAAGCCACGGCCATAGGAGAAGGCCGACAGCAGCGCTTCAAAGCGCCCCAACTGGCCAGCTTCGTCTACCACCATTGTGATGCGCGGTGCCTGCGGCGCGCGCGACTTGTACAGCATCGTGACGGTCACAAAGGTGCGGATCAGCGGCGACCAGAGTTTGAGATATTCCGCCGGAATATTGAGGAACACGCTGGAGGTTCTGGAGGGATCACAGAGCGCTGAGAGCGAAAAGTCATCGCCTTCCAGTGCGGCCAGCAAGGCCGGATCACTCAAGAAATTGAGATGCGCATATATCTCGCCAAGGATTGAGCCGAACTCTTTGGGGCTTTCTTGCTGCTTGGTGAGCATTTCTGCACCAACGCGGCGCACGTCATCAAAGCGGGAGGACAGCATGCGCTCCAGCATGTCCGCCCATGCAGGCGGATCGCCTTCAATAGTATTCACCACCCGCCACAGAGCCGCGTAACTCACCGCGCCGCGCCATTCCACAATGGCTTTGAGAAGCGCATCCAGCCATTCACGCGAACGCAGCTCAAAATACTGGCCATTGGAACTGCCAGAGAGCGGGATGATCCCCTCGCAGATGAACTTTGAATCGGCGTGCAGACGCGGACTATTGAGGCTCAGAATATCCAGCGGATTGCAGCTATGGCTTGGCAGGTCTGCAATGCCCATGGGATTCCAGCCATAGGCATATTCATTGGCGGGCGCAAAAGTGTGTTGGCAGATGGAAAATATCTCGCCGCGCGGATCAAGCCAGAGTGTCGGTTGCCCTTTGGCATTGATCGCCACATGGCCAAGCAGATCGCGCAGCTTGCCGCTGCCAGCGCCGCCGACAGTCAGCAACGGCGCATCACCATCCAAATGAATCGGCTTGCGGTTGAAGTAGCCAAGCGGCAATCCTTTGCCGTCAAACAGGCCAGCACCGCGCAGGTCGTAATCATCCGCCCAGCCAGCCGAGCCAAACCGATTGTCTTCATTGAAACTTTGATCGTGTGTCATTGAGATTGTCCTTTTCCAAAATGAAAAAGGGGCACCCGTTGCCGGATGCCCCTCTTAGGCTTTCGTGTGACCCGCTAGTAGGTGATGCGGGTCTTGTTCTTGAAGCGGCTGGCGATGGCAAAGATGCCAACACCGATGCCGCCCGAGATCAGCCCGAAGGCGATATCGGCGTTGAAGAAACCGCCGATGGCCATGAGGATGAAGAAGGCACCCATCACCATGAAGAAGCCTTTGACAGGCCCTTCAACGGATTCCTTCTTGCCCTTTTTCACTTCCATTGCTGGAACTCCTTTCAAGGGTTTGAGGGGTTAGAGAAGGCGGGCGGCAATCGCCAACCCACCCATGGTGATCGCAAGACCGAGCGATGCCCGTGCAACGAAAAACGTCGTTGCCGCGACGGCGATGAACCAACCCACAAGGGCGGGATCAGTCAGGCCGGGGCTGTAGTGACGCGCCACGAAAGAAGCGATCCAGGCTTCCGTCGCGCGGTAGGCAAGGGGTGTTGCGAAGAAGGTCGCAATGAGCGCCGCCGTGTTCGCAAGCCCGTTGATCGAGCCCATGAACACGGAGCGCCCCGCCTCGTTGTGCTGCTTGTTGCCAAACATGCATGCCCTCCATTCGGGGGAGTTGGACGCGGCGGAGGATTCCGCCGCGTCCGTGCATGTCTCAATAAGGAGGTTGAATCACTGATCCGGGGGAAATGGCGGATTGCCTTGCTCGATGACGGCAGCCGAACGCCTAAGCGCTCGGTTCATTGTCATTGGCAGCGCGCAGACCCCAATGCGCGGTGCCCTTGCGATCCATCAGCCGGAGAATGGTTGCAGCCACGCGAAAGCGGTCGCGCGTTGCCGGGCGCAGGAACGGCTTTGTCTCCGGCGGGATCGGACGGCACAGATCGCGGAACCATTCGCGGTGATCGCATTCGATCACCTCATCAATATCCAAGAACAAATGCGCGCCTGTCAGCGGGTGATAGACCCAGCCCTGAAAATCCCGGTACCCATCAAGCAGGTAATCCAGCATCGCCCATGAGCTGACCGGAAGATCCGCCATGTACTCACGCACATCGCGGATGAACTCCGGATTATCCAGCTCCTTGTTGGTCACAAGCGGCACCTCACGCTTTGCACACCGACCAAACGGTGAGCAGGACGGACAGAACTGACACCGATGCGAAGAAGCACTCATTCGAAAATTCCTTATTGGCAGTCCGCGTGAAACGCGGGATGTTTTTCGGATGTCGAATGAAAACGCAGACCAATCGGGAAGTATCGCCAACGTCGTTGGCATCGGCGCCGATTCCGTTGGCAGCCAACAAAGGCGCGCACGCTATCCAGTTGAATGGAAAGAATGCTGCCGGGATATCTATGCGGCCTATCAAGAACACCTGTCAGAGCAATTCGGCTCACATGTTGGCTGGCAGCGCATCCGCAACCTAGTGATGCGCGAATTTGATACCTATGAAGCAGGACGCCTTGCGGATGAAGATTCCCGGCTCCGCCGTCAGGACATCGAACACTGGATGAAGGACGATGGCAGTGATTTGAGCGAGGACAAGTTCCGCTTTCTCGACCACTATTTGCACAAGGAACTGCTGCGTCGGGATTCGGATTTCACAGAGGCCACAAGACGAGTCATCGCCTACCGGGAGGCGCTGCAGTATCGGGCTCTTAAGACCCTCTACCTTGGTGACCGTCGCGAAGTTCCTGACGATGTTCAGGCTTTGGCGCATAAATTTGTGGGACAGCTCTTTATCATCGACGAGCCACCGTCCGAAGAAGAGAATTTTCGCACAGCCTTGTACATCAAGTCCGTCGCAGACGAGGGCTACTTCGTCATCGGGTTCTACTTCAAGTTCACACCGGAAAGCGCCGCTGAGATCATCGAATACGGCTATCGCTACCACGGCTATCTATTGCCGATGAGCATGGCGGATGAACTGCAAGGATCAAATGTGGTGTGTGGGCTGCTGACCCTCTTTGACCGCAGTCTTCTCGGCACGAAAGAAGCGATCTACCACAATGCCGCACACTGCTTCATGGTTGAAGGAGATCGGTCTTTGAAGATCGCGGCCATTGAATCTGTTGCCAGCCCTTTCCGGCCAGTGACGCAGCAATCACAAGACAAGAATGCTATCCGCGAGACGATGGCTCTAACGATCCCGCAGCTCTATCCCAGCTATGCCATGCAATCACAGTACCTCTACAAAGAAGACATCAGCAAAGAACAGAAGAAATTACTGGAATCTTTGCACGACGAGTACTTGGTATGGTAAAATCAAGTGTGAATAAAAAGACGGGTCATGATTATGAGCCGCCCGATATATTTAATGCAGCGCGGAATAATGATCCGTTTGAACTTGCGGCAGCTATACAGGACGGCCAAACTTTAGAAGATGTGGAAGATCAAAAATCCGGTCTAACGCCCATTCACGTGGCGTGCATTCATCATAGCTCGGAATTTCTGCGCGCCGCCGTCACGATGAATTTTGACGCATGGGCGAGAGACGCAAATCTCCGATTGGCTTTAGATCATGCTCGTGCGCAGAACTTGCCAACCGATATTCAAGAAGCACTGTTTGGCAAAATGTATCCGCCTGGCTGGGCGGATGATCCCGTTCTTCCGATACGCTAAATGCAATCCCCAAAGTCTATAAGCAGCGCCGCCAACACCGAAGCTGGATAAGATTACTATAAATCCGTATACTGATTATATGGACGAACACCCATCAGATGAAGAGCCCGGCGCGCGCAAGCCATTTACCTCACATCCAAACGCGAAACGCGACGGCTATGTGAACATCCGCTCCGAGCTTTTGACCGAGATGAAAGAACGGATGCAGCAGCTCAATCGTGGCGCTGTCAGTCTATTGCGCGAACGCGATGATGTGCCGGACGATTTGAAGCCGGGCACCATTGATCGCTGGTTCAATCGAGACCACCCCGGCGCAAGGGCCGATCATTTGCGGTATTTTCTGAAAGTCCTGCGGGAGGCCAGGAAACAGCCCAGCCAAACCACTATCGCCAAGCGCCGCAACACGCTCGCCGGGCGGCTCGGTCTTCATGAGCCCGGGCAACGGGAATAGCTACAATTTTAGACAGATGAACGCGCCCAAAAAAAGGGCGGCACCGATATTGGTGCCGCCTTTAGTTTATTTGGGAGACAAGTCTGACGACTCATCAAACTCCAGCATAGATTGTTCTGGTTAAATATTTGTTAATTTTAAATACAGATTGGGTTTAAAAAAAATCAAAATAGATAAAATTTTATGTATTATGTAAATTTTAACGATGTTTTACTATACTTATACGAAATAACAACTTCAACGCGTGGGGCGTCATGAGTTTAGACAGAGTATTTACAGCCGCAGTTGCGGATCAGCCGCCGGTGCCATTGAGCATCGATGCGGCTTTGTTCAAGGGCGACGCACTGGCGGTACAAAATGTCATTGGCACCATGGGCGCAGGGAACGGCTCGGGCACAATTGCGGGTGACGAAGCAAAAGATGTGCGAGGCATAAAATCCCGCGAAGAGAAAAAGCGCGACGAGGCGAGCCTCAACCGTACCCTTCTGCAAATCCAGCTTCAGGAACAATACGACGAATTGATCGACCGCCAGAACTGGTTGGCGGACGAGATGGAACGCTTGAAAGGAGAGATTGGCGCGATTGATCGCGAGATTTCTTTCCTGCAGCAGTTCCAGAGCGAAGACGACATGCTTGATGAAAACGGTGCGTTGAAACCGGAGATCGAGCGTTACCTGCGGGAGCGTGGCAAGAACCCGGATGAGATGACGCCGCATGAGGCCTGGTTATTGATGCAGCAGCGTGAAGCCAACAGCCACGACGCGCGCGCTGAAAAAGTCGATGAGTACAACGATCATGCCGAGGAATCTCGTGCGAATGCGGAGAAGCTCGATCAGATCGAGGATCGCGCCGCCACAGCAGGCGTTGATATCGACAGCACAAAAAGGCCGGACGTCGAGGCAGTCAAACCGCTGGTGCGTGAATACGCGCCGGGCGATGCAGCGGATGTGGAATTGCTTTCGTGGATTGACGACGAAAAGGCGGCCATCGAAACCGCTGCGGATGAAGTTCACGAAGAAAATCAGCTGGATACCGTGAGGCGTGCCGCTGGCTTTGATTTCAATGGAATTGGTTAACCCTGATCCGCGCGTGGGCTGACCGCAGCCCAAGCCTGCTGGTAATGTGACTGCACCTCGGCAAAGCCATCCGACCAGTTATCTCCACTAAAGGGTCCATAGTTCACACCTTTAAGCCAGAATGATACCGCAACACCGTTTTGCCGCTCTGTTCCACTTAAAAAACCTTTGTCGGAATACCTCGCTCAGCGAATTGTTTTTCAAGGAACGCGCCGATTTGTGCCCCGGTGGCGTTGTCGGCGTTTCCGAAGACGATGATGGAAATGTCCCGAGTGCATAGGGAATGCTGGCCAGCCTGAATGTTGATCGTTTCGGTGTTCGTATCACGTGCACAGACTTCCTGAAGTTGTTCATCGGTCAGTTTGTTGACATCGACGGCATGTGCATCGGTGGCGGAAAGAGGGCTCAACAGAGCCGCCGCGCCCATTGCCACCCCAGTGACTGCGCCTCTCCATGATCCTAAAATTGCCTGTTTTGTCAGTGCCATCCCGAATGCCGTAAGTTGTGTCAAGGCATAATCTACATAAAAATGCTGTGAAAAGCAAGTTTGAAGACTTGACACGAGTCCGATCAAGGACTTACGGGCTTTTTTGCTTTGTTTTATACACAGAAATACGCATTTTATGTACGCCGGGTACATACAAACGGGTTTTTTATTGACTCTATGCTGGTTCAAAAACCATGGTTATTGAGAAAATGGATAATATGGAGGTATGAATATTATGTTTAATTTGAAAACGGCGGAGATGCGGGCTATGCTGGGCGCGTCTCCATCACGAAAGGCCGATCATGCGCCGCCATCAAAAACCATCGTTTTTGATGGTTTTAGAGTGCTGTCTTGCGTCAGATCAGGCGGGCGGATTTACGGAGGTGATGAGCGATGAATATGGATACTATCTGGCCGCCCATGCGGCATTCCGGCAAGCGTGTGGGCTATGCGCGGGTTTCAACCCAGGATCAGAAACTGCGCATGCAGCTTGACGGGTTGAACGCCGTGAAATGCGATCTGATATTTTCCGATCACGGCGTATCGGGGAAGACGGACACGCGCCCCGGCCTTGATGATGCGCTGGCGGCGCTGGAGCCGGGTGATGTGCTGGTGGTGTTCAAGCTCGATCGGCTGGGGCGATCCGTTTTGCACCTGGCTGATTTACTGGCGCGGTTCGAGCGCGAGGGGATTCACTTTTGCTCATTGGCGGAAGGGATCAACACCACCTCATCCGGCGGGCGGCTGGTTTACCACCTGTTCAGCGCGTTCGCGGAATTCCAGCGCGAGATCATTGTCGAGAACACGATGGCGGGGCTTCAGGCCGCGAAGGCCAGAGGCAGCCGATTGGGGCGACCGCCGAAGCTTTCCCCGCGCGATGTGATGTGGGCGCATGAATGCGTCTATCAACGCGGGGGCTCTTTGGCCGAGATCGCAAGGCGTCGGGGGATATCGCCGATCACCTACAGGCGGGCGTTCGAGCGGATGGGGGTCGATGAAGCGGCGTAGGGGAACGTTCGAACGCGCGAGGCACTATGGAGACAACTCAAATAGTTACATAAGAGGTGGCTGCGCCATCGGGGCTCGTCATTAGAATGCGATGCAGTACAATAGTGAACGAAAACTGCCTTAATCGGGGCGGGCTACAGAGGATACCACTTATATCTTTCGGTCGGAGATTTTCGGTGAATACACCCATGCTATTCTCGCTTGCCTTGGTTCTGTCCCCGCTTAGTTTTGAACACCTATCTCAGCATGTTCAGCATGAAACACGTTTCGAAAATGTAGAATGCAAAGGTTTCTCTGACTGTCTTTTCGGATGGATATTTCCTGATCCGGAGATTCAGATATTGGGGCGTTGGCGGTTTTTAGACACAAAATCAGAGATTCATTTTGCGCCACACGGCTACATCACCTTGTATCAAAATGATGGGAAAGAAATATCTGGCTATTGGCTTGCTGAAAGAAAATACCCTACGCTTGGCAAAATGGATTTGAATGTCACATACGAAATGGAATCTGGGAAAAGGACTGTGTTGTACTTGGTGGACTTCGACACCAACAACACCATTAGTTTTACGCTTATGGTCAGAGCAGAGCGTATAGGCTATAAAATTATTGGTCCGACTGCATATCTTTACAGAGTTCAGTAAGCAACACTAGTCGTGCATCAGACCATACTCTAAGCTTGGAATAACACATAATCCTGTTGCAGCTATCGCCCCTACGGCAGCAATTTTGAAAATATTTTTCATACAAAATCTTATATATTCATTATCTATATAAGTAAAGTTTTATCTTTATTTAATGCGGATGAGTTGCATTTTATGTTTTGGTGAACTAAACGTGCACTCTATACCGAGTTCTGATGGTCAGTGGTGTGTGCAAAGAAATGAATAGTACATAGCACCGCGAGAGATACACGATCCGGATGACGCACCTGGTGAGGTCACAGCAATAAGCATGACTCCACCCCGGCATTCTCATTCTTGCCTGATCTGAAAATTGAAACATCATGAAATGATGCGAGTTGCGCGCTAAAGCGCGTTGCGCGAGTTGCGCGCTAAAGCGCGTTGCGCAAGATGTGTGCTGTATGACAGCACATCTTGTTCAAGGGAGACGCTGGCGCTCTCCCGTTGAAAATCCCTCTCGCCATGTGGCGCTTCTCAGGCATTGAGCCTTCATAAGCGCCAGCAACTTTCGCCTGTTTGATCTGCGCTTGGGGGAGCCTCCAGGCTGCCCCCAAGACCCCCATGGCAAGACCTATCGCCGCTTGATCACTCGTCGGGGTAACAGCCCCCAACACCCGCTGGTCAGGACTATTCGCGTCCCGACACCCACGACAATTTCATTGATACCAACCGTCCGCCGATTGGATGCGCGCCAGCTATACTGCATTCGCCTAGAGGTATTCATGCCACGCAAGATCGGAACACTATCCTATCCCTCGTTTAGGAAGGTATAGACACAATTACAAACCGGCCTCTTTGTGAGTGTTCACGTCTTTCAGTAACACGCCCTAAATGAGAACTTTTCTGTGCTCCCATCAGTACGATTGACCCAAAAGCATCTCGATCCATAGTCGGCGGTTCTAACGCTGAAACTTTCAATTCCAACGCCAATCTTGTCAGCAGCGTTAGGATGCGAGGCCACTAGGTTAAGCAGGTGTTCCGCGTCGTCGCCAGACACTTTATCGCCTAAGTCGTACCTGTTCAGCATGGTACGAAAGAAGGTATCAGCATCTCCCTTCTTCTCGAAGGCGAGTGATCCGATCTTGACTGGCTTTGCCGGCATGGCGCCCTCCAATCCCTACTATTCAGAAACTTGCAGACTGTCGTCAGAACCCGAAAGTTCAGTTATGGCCAATGTCTCTCGCACAATAAGGTTTGGTAAATCCATTCCGGCAAAATTTGGACTGTGCTCATTGATCCATGATAGGCAACCGTCCCTATCAAGATCGTCTCGTGCAATCTTTTCATACAGAGCAACTGCCGACATACGCGACAAACCAAGCTCCATCAATGAGAGCAGGGTGGTGCTAGACACCCCGAATTCAAGAGCCACGCCAATATCGAAATCTTCATCAATCAGGTCATCCCGGCCGCTTTCGACGAGAAAGAGCCTCAAGACATCTACATACGCCGAGATATATTTGGGCGCTTTGAATCTGGCTGTTTCTTCGACGATATTCATCGTTTCCCTGATTAGGACTGGCAATCTGAAGGGTCTACCTTGTCTTTCCTGATATTCAATTCTTTTTCTAATAATCGTAGAAAGAGAAAATCCTTTCAGCCACTCAACGACAATTAGGGCATGTAGAGGGATAAGACCGTCCGGCAAAAACACTGGATACAGATTGTCGTTTATTTTTTGCATCACAGTTACATACCGGTCATAGGCGTCGACACTTTCTGATGGTGCTAGAAGAAGGTTCTCAACGTTGCCTTCATATGCTCGGAAGATGTCAAGAAGGCGCTGCAGCCCAACAGCACTAACTCCAGGATGCTTAACGAGAACGTCTTTGGTGATGGTGATTGACCGCGCAATGCTTTCAAGGCTCTTGTCTAGCTTTTCGAGGCTCCCTTCGGGATGACGCTTTGCGAATGGTGCCTGAGACAGAGAGCCAAGCCGGATATAGGTGTTTAGAAGATACGCTCCAACTTGTTCAAATTCCTCACCTTGCTGCAGCTCTTTCAGGGTCTCAGCGTTCCTGCTCTCCAGGTACACTGCAAGGTCGTCGGACAAAGCCAATACGGCATCCGTTTCTCTTTTAATCGGGTAACGCGACCGCTTTGGTACGCCAATCGGCCAAGCTCTTTCGTCATGAGGGTCAATGCAAATTACATTGCCCTGGAATTCATTGCCCCATCGTCCTGCGCGACCTGCAAGATTCCAGAAGTCGTGAGGCTCCATGGGGTTGCCCCGACCCTTTCGCGGGCCGCGCACAACAATTGTCCTGCATGAAAGATTTACGCCTTCGATCAGAGTCGAAGTGCATGCAAGAAACCTGATCTTGCCAATGCGGAAGAGCCGCTCAATTTCGGTCCGAATAAGAGACGGCATGTTTCCGTAATGAAAAGCTACGCCATGCTCCACCAATGGCGCGAGCTGGTAGTTTCGGTGAACACCTTTTCGTGCCAGATCTGCTAGATCGAGTAATTCCTGATCTTGAGTCTTCGCAGAGCCTTCCAATTGGCTGATGAGCAGCGCAACATCCTCCGCCTCTGCCGCACCGTTGCAGTAGATCAAGGTGCCTCCACTTTCACCTGCTGCAGCGGCAATGAACGCCAGTCTCTTTTTGAGCCCCGCCGGCTTACTTGCCAGCTTTAACGTACCTAGACGTATTACTGAGTCGCCTCTTACCAGGTCCAAATTCCAGTCTTTTGGCTTACGTGGAGCTTGTTCTGCCAGAATAACATTCTGCAACACGGTCGGCATGTCACTATCAACCGATGACTTCTGCACACCTTCCGGAGCGTCTTCCAGAAGCTCCTCGGGATTTTGTGTCGAAGGACTAACAAACACGACCTGCATTGCGGAGTTTTCTCTCGATACTCGCTCAACCGCATCTTGCAGTATTACCCCTCGCTGATGGTCACCTATTTTGTGGGCTTCATCTACGACCAGAAGGTCGACTTTGAGCTGATCACCGAGAAGGTTTGCTAGCAGATGCAAGCGCTCTTGCGTAAAGACAAACACCGCTTTCTTGTCGCCAGCAACAGCTGAGAAATAGGCATCTGGCAAAGGCAGTGACGAGATCTCGATCCCCGTCCCCGAGCGGCATAGTTCCTTCAGATTCAGCTCAATTTCACTTACGAGGGCCCGAGTTGGTGCCAAATAAACAGCAACTCGTGTTTCATTTGTGCGCAGATGGTCTAGCAGCCATTGAAGCACCAGAAATGTTTTGCCGGATGCCGTGGGAGCGGACGCTGAGAGCCAACTCGCGCCAGATGATGCTCCATTCCACAGGTCTCGCTGGAAATCGTTGACGCTTATTCGCTTACCGCTTGATTCAAGAAATATCGAATCATCAAAGTACCTTCTACTAGCCTCAAGCCGCATCGATACGCCGAGTCTGCCATCTAGATCAGGTTCAATGCGGCCTCGTTCTTGAGCCAACTCCACGGACCTATGATTCGAGAGCTTCTCAAATAGTATGGCTCCGGCGTCTCGAACATCCGGCGTAGTGTCAAGTGTGACAGCGGCTGTAGCTATCCGGAGCGCCGCTTCCTGATGTTCGCGCATATCCGATCTGGCCAGCAGACTTCCGGCGAGGAGCAACTCTGCCCAATCAAACGCATCCTGCGGGCTATCACACACATAGCTTTCTTCTAGGTTGGTGATTTCGGTTGCAACAGTGTGCTGGGTGAGCCGGTCGATATCAGCCCGGAAAGCCTCCTGAGTTAGCCAATCAAAGAGCTCCGTGTCTTTCATTGATTTATCCCAAGCGCTTTGAGGAACTCCTCTCGAAATCCATCTGCTGAGGGTATCGGGACACAGAATAGCTGTATGTCAAACCCCTCCAACTTTTCTGTACTTATCCTATTCTTGACGTTTTTTATCCATTTTTGCATTTCAATTTTTGCAGCTGAAGAAATTTCGTCAGCTACGGCCTTTGAATTGTCTTGTGGATAAAAACCGGCATCGAAGGCAACTAAAGCTATCCCGCAATACTCGACCCTGTTGGACAATGGCGACGTCCGATCAAAGTATTTCTTGAATGAGGCTGTCAGCTTCGGATCGCTCAAATCGGCCTTGTCACTTAAGAGAACTAAGTCACGATTCCTATCTGCGCCCTCGTGATCGACCTCTACCAAGAACGGTGCAAGCGATGCCAAGCAATCGCGGATTGCATCAGTGGGATCCGCGTAAACTTTAGATTCGCCCCAGAACAGTTTGAGAAGGCCATTATCATTTACCGAGGCATACACACCATCTGCCCCATGATAATGCATGCGAGAATCGGTCTTTAGATCCATTTTGCTCAAAACCTGCGGCACCTTGAGAAAACGTTCAGCAAGCAGATAGAGCAACATCTCGCCACCTTCGCCAGTATTGCTCAAATCGGTGAATGTCCCGATTGCCTCGTGATGTAGGGCTGTAACGGCACTTGCTGAATTGTATTTCGCATCTCGAGCGCGCGCTTCATCTAGTCGGGATTTTGGAATCGCATAATCCACAATCGCGTTTCGCATAAACTCCGCTAGGCGCTCGGGTTTGACGCGCCCATTACCGTCGACGGTCAAGCAGTGGCAGTGCAACCTAGCGGCGCAGCCTTCCAGCGACACATCACTTTCCACTAGCTGAAGGTGAACATCCAACTCCCCTGGATCTCCTGCAATAATATTGCATAAATCATTTTCAAGTATCGGTGGCAGGTTTCATCTCCATTTATTGTTGTTTCTGCATTTTCTCTTCTGAACAAGAAGATATTACCACGAGATAATGGGAAGACTTATTACTTTCTCAATTTTCAGAAATACTGGTTCAACTGCGTAGTTCAAGTAAGTGAAACAGAAAGGCTTTGAGATACGTCTCGATGTATGTGGGCTGAAATTAACCGAGCCAGCATTGACCGTCTCAGCCAAAAAGATTCGATCCATCGTGCTCTCTTAGGGCTTTGCCCTCAGCGCACTTCACGAAGAATAGACGGTCTCCCGAGGCTCGGCGCTTCGCGCCTGCGCCCGCCGTCGATTCTTCCCTCCGTTTGCACACCCATCCTCAGCCGGAAGCAGGGTTGCATGTGCAACCCATATCCAAAGGAGGATTTTTGATGGAACAGAACGAAGGAGAGATCAGACTCTATGTGGCGTGTCTCGCCTCATACAATAACGGCATACTTCATGGTGTGTGGATCGATGCGACGCAGAGCGTTGAAGCGATCCATGACCAGATTGCGGCTATGCTCAATGCATCGCAGATTGAGGACGCCGAAGAATACGCCATCCATGACTATGAGGGATTTGAGAGCGTCTCTATTGCCGAATATCAGGGCATTGAAAGCGTTATCGAGATTGCGGCATTCATCGAGGAGCACGGTGCGTTAGGCGGGAAGCTGATTGCCTATTTTGGTGATCTGGAAGAAGCCCGTGAAGCCATCAGTGACCGCTATGCGGGGCAGTACCCATCGCTGGAGGACTTTGCCCGCGAGCTGACAGAAGAAACCACCTGCGTTCCGCAGAACCTTGCCTTCTATATCGATTATGAGCGTATGGCGCGCGATCTTGAGATCGGTGACGTGCTGAGCATCGAGACGGGCAGTGAGCAAGTCCATGTGTTCTGGAGCCACTGACATGAAGCAGAAAAGAATACTCACGCCCGAAGATTATCACCCCGGCCACCCTTGGTATTATCTGCTTGGCGGAACGCCGCCATTTCCAAAGCAGATACTGGAGCGCGTGAAGAAGCACGGCTATCGCGGGTACAAACAACGCTACATTGAGGAAGCGGCAGCGAAGGCTGAGCCAGACCGATCAATAGCGCTGCGCGCGATCAAAGACGATTCACGCAATAGCCTGTTCGCCAATTTGAGCCGCTACCGCGAAGTAGCGCGCGGTTTGCGCAAATATCGTGAGAACCCCGGCGAACAGCCATGCTTCTGCTCAGATGTGCACCAATCGGTCAGTCTCAAGCACAATCACATCTATAATGACTTCGCGCATTTGATCTGGCTGGATGAATTGCTCAGTGAGCAACGGGACTTGTTTGATTTCTAAGCTCAGCGATCATGTGACCATCCACGATCCGGCGGGCGCGTTGCTCCATCTTTGCTGCGCAGCTTCTCAAGCCGCTCTTGCGGTGATAGCGGGCGAGTCCTTGCAACAGGCGGCTTTGCCGCCGCGCGCGCATCCCAGGCAGATTTCAGCTCCGAAGCTTTCGCCTGGCGTTCCGTCTGCTGCGCGGGTTTTTGCTTTTGTACCTCTGGCAACTCACCACGCCGGAGCCGCGCCGCATCGCGGTGCAGATCATTCATGGTGCGCACATGCCTCTTGCGTTGTGCCTGAATGGCCTCTTGTAGTTTTCGGCGCTCGGCGGCTTGCGCAAAAATCAGCCTCTCACGTTGCTCCTGATCGCGCTTGAGCGCGCTCATGGCCTCTAGCTGGTTGTCCTTGATGATCCGCGCATGTTCGCCCGTCATGCGCTGCCACAGCCCCTTAATGCCTTTGTTGAGGCGCTCAGAGCGTCCGCGGGTTTCTGCATCCCAGCGATCCTTTTGCGAGGTTTCCAGCTTTTGCCGCTCGCTGCGGTGATTGGTAGCCATGTCCCCGCGTTGTTTGGCAAGCGGCACAAGTTCATTCGCCGTCTTAGTGTTCGCCTCTTGCATGATGCGCTGAACAGCCGGGGTCAGGTCTTGAGCAATCTGCGCTTTGGTCTCATCAACAGATTTGAGGGCATCAGCCTCACCCAGCCGTGCGCGCACGTCTTTGGCCTTCTGGCCAATACTGCGGGCGACAGAGAACACTTCACCTTGCGTGGTGATCGCGACATGGCCGCGCCTGTCACCTTTGGCGAGGCGAAGGCCACGTTCTTCTAATGCATTGGCAAAGCTCTGGCTTGAATCCGAGACAGCCCAGCATTCCTGAATGGCTTGCTTGAGATCGCGCGGGTTTTGTCCGGCGCGTTTGGCTTGTTGCCATTCATCCAGCGTGAAGTTGCGCGGATCAGCTTCGCGGCTATCCATAAGCCCGCGCGGCATCTTCCAGCCGTTTTCGAGGTAAAGCTCTTTGGCGTTTTCTCGGAGCCTTGTCTTGAAGAAAGGCAAAGGCCGAGCCGTCATCGTTTCTGTATCGGTGCGGCTCCATACGGCGTGTGCATGGCGTCGGCCTTCTTTTTCATGAAAGACGACAATGCGCGGTTGTCCCTCCATGCCATTGCTTTGCTCAATGCGATCAATCGCGCCCTCGAAAGTTTCAATGGACACGTCTTCATTCTGAGGCGGGTTGAGAGAGACGGAGAAAAGGAACTGCTTGGCGTTTGTCCCCCGGCTGACCGCATAGGCTTCTTTCAAAGCGCCAACCACATCATCGGACATGAAGCCGCGAATCTCATGCACCTCGACATGCTCATTCTGATCAGCGCGCAGAAGATGCAGACCGAGCTGCTTTGCACCGCCGCGCTGGGAGCCTTTCAGGATCATGGGTTAGTGCTCCTTGATATGGAGCGCCTTCATGAGCACGGACTTGATAACAGCAATATCAGCGCAAGCTTTGCGCATGGCGGTTTCGGTTTCTGGGGTGATGGGGAGGGAGCCCAGCCGGACGGCCTGGGCTAATGTGGCAAGAGACTGTGCCAAGGCGGATTGCCCCATTTGCCCAAGAATCTGAGCCAGTAGTTTTTCATCTGGAGCGGAGCGGCGGGTGCGGGGGCGCGGCTTGGCCGCATCAGCGCCAAACAGCACAGAGCGGGCATAAGCGCTCAAAGTCTGGTGTCCGGCTTCGTGCTCAAGGCGCGCGCGTTCATCGCGCGTCAGGCGCAGCGAGAGCACCGACGAGGGCTTGTTCTTCTCAGTCATGGCGGATCGATCAGGCAATAGCAGGCGCGCTCCATCGCTTATTCAGCGATAGAGTGCGGCCAGTCTTGTTGAGGATTGGGGGAAAGAGAGCGCTTAACACCAATTACGGCGCTGGAGGGTCAGGCGGTTCAATGAACTCATTCTGATCCAAGCCATGCTCCTCCAACTGGGTGTTCCAGTCTGCTAGAGTCTCGAAAAGCTGGTTCGATGTTTCATCGTCTAGCTCCACCATTTTTCTTCAGCGACGAGTTTGAGTGTTCAGCGTTCCTAGCGAAACGCGATGGGCATCCAGAGTTTGGCCCAGCGGCCTGCCTTTTCTTCAGGTGACAAGTCTTCCGGCGATACCGGCATGGCATCTTTGAGCCATTGTTCGGTGCCAATAAAGAGGGCGGACACGGCACCTAAACATTTTCCATCATGGCTGTATGTCGCACAGACAAGCCTGCGGCAAACGCCGCACAGGAGCATGCGTGCCTGCTGCGACCCCTGGGTCTCGCCAACCAGATACTCCTCGCCATAGATGGTTGCGCGACCGTCAGGATCGGAGAAGAAAACCCCACCATTGAGCTGACAATAGTCGCACTGACAGGCCCGGGGCACATGGTCCTCAAGCGGCTTTGGCACCTCCAGTTCGATCCGGATACGGCCGCATTCGCAGCCGCCTCCATACGTCTTCGACATCGGTTGCCCTCACGTATTCGGCCGAAGCATGGCTTCAATCGAGTTGATCCACCAGGCCAGCTGCAGCTTGACCTTTGAGTTCTGTTTAAGACCGGCGCTTCGGCGGAACGGGGATCCGAACAATGGTTCCAGGGCCAGCCACTGATGCAATGACGCCAGAGCTCCGCGCAGGTCTTCTTCACTGGTTTGCGGATTCTTGTTGCGGGCCATGAGGGGCGCCACGACCGGTTCAAGCAGGGGCTGCCCCGTGTCCTGCCAGCCACTGTTGTAGAGCTGCAGGGCCAGCGCTGCGTACCCGCCGCGGTACAGGTCGTGCAGGGTTTCGACCAGGCGGGCAATGTCAGGCTCTTCTTCCACCCAGCTTTGAACGGTCTCGCTGATGGCCTCACGCGTCTTGCGGGCGCCGTTGTCGAGCAGCGCGGTCAACAGACCCTCGCGGTTGCCGAAGTGATGGGTGATGCCCGCATCTGTCATGCCGGCTTCTCGGGCGACCGCCCTCACCTGAACCGCCTGCACGCCTTCACGAAGGAGAATTGTCTCGGCGCTGGCGATAATCAGGGCGCGCGCTTCTTCGGGTGAGCGCCTTACGCGCTGGTTCTGTCGATCCTGCATGGCAGAAGTGTGCCCTTCATACCTTGACGTGTCAAGGTACTGTCTTCATATTACCTTGATGGTTCAAGGTAATGAAATTCTTCGGCGCACGCTTGATCGCAAGGACGCTTTGCTGATCTGCGAAGGCAATGCTCTCCAGACAGACTTTCTGCTGCTGCATGCGGGCGGAGAGACGCGCCAGGTGTGGCGGCCGGTCATGCGGCATCTTTTGGAAGCCGGTTTCACCAGCACGGCATATGACCAGCGCGGACATGGCGAGAGCACCGGTTCCACGGGTGACGGCATCGAAGCCTTTGGGCGGGACACGGCGGCGATGATCCAAACCCATCGCCCCGCACTTGTTGTCGGTGCGTCTCTTGGGGCCTATGCGGCCTTGCTGGCGCTTCACGGTATGCGAGCAAAACAAGAAGTGCGTGGTCTGGTGCTGGTGGACGTCGTGCCGGCACCCAATAGATGCAAAGTGCGACGCTTCCTGGCGGCGCAGGCGCCCCAACTCAGCCAGTCACCGCTGGTCGACGACATTCTCAATAGGGCGCGGCAAATGACCGACGCAGCGAGGTCGCTGACGCTGCCCATCACGCTTGTTCGCGCCGGCCCTTCCGGCCCTGTGACAGACGATGAAGTTGAGAAATTCCAAGCGAGCTGTCCGCAGGTGCAGCTGCGCCGCGTGCACGACGCCGGACATCTTATTGCCCGGGACGCACCACAGGCGCTCGCCAAAGTTCTCACCGGCTTCGCACATGACCTTGGCATTTCAAGAAAAGGATGACTGCCATGACTTTGCTTTCCAAATTTGCCGCACAGCACATTGCGTTCGAGAACGCTTACAAGACGGGAGACTGGGATGGGCTGCGGCCCTTCTTCACGCCGGACTGCACCTATGAAGTCATGAACATCTCGTTCCATTGCGTCGTTGAGGGCCTCGACGCTGTGCTGCATGGCTTTGATCTGGCGACAAAGCGCTTTGACAAGAAGTGTGACCGCACAATTGGGATAGATGCCAGCATCCATGAAGAAGGCAATCGCGTCATGATTCATAGCGGGCTGAGATTTGTGCACAACGAGTCACCGCCAATCGAGTCGCGCTTCTGGGAGATAGCAACCTATCGCGACGGGCGTATCAACCGCCTTCTGGACATCTACGACCCAGGCAATAGCGAGCGTTTCGACCGCTGGATGGCAAGCTGGGGCAAGGGGTTGGACCCTCGCTATATCATCGGCTGACTGGACGAGAGAGGCGACCTCCGCCTGGCTCCACCGTTTTCCGGCTGACCTGTTGGTGCTCAGGCTGAGCTATTTCCGTGAGGGGGCAGCGTCCGCCGGGTCGTCATTACTCCCCCTGGTGTTCGAGACCCAGGAATGAAACCGGGACATGGCAGTCATGTGGAGAACCAGCAGCACGATGACGGATATGATCTGCGCTGCTGTGAGAAGTGATGGCGTTTGCCAGATCACCCACAGCTGGTCCCCCAGATAGGCCAGCGCTGCAATCATTGGAACCGCACTCACTGCGGTTCCCAGCGCGAAGCGTCCAAAGCTGACCGGTGACGCGCCGGCAGCAAGATTGACCAAGGAGAAAGGGACAACGGGAAGCGCGCGCAGGGCCGCGACGCCACTTGCCCCGCGGCGGGACAGGTGCCGGACGATGCGTCTCATCCGTGCACTGAGGAATCCTTTCAGCACTCGCGATTTCATCTGCCGCCCTGCCAGGTAGTAGATCACCGCACTTGCCGCACCGCCCGCCAGACCAATGACCAGCCCCGCCTGCCACCCCATCACGAAACCGCACAGCACGACCACCGGTCCAAGCGGAAAGGCAAAGGCCCCCAGCACGACGATGACAAGAATTGCGATGGCATATTCCATCACGGCAGGGGTCATCTGGGTGAGAGGTGACGCCTGCGGATCAAGCCCCAGCCAGCCTGCGAGCGGCGTGGCCATGAACAAAGTGGCAAGGAGCAGTGACACGCCCGCCGCCAGAACCACGCGGATGGCCACGGCGATGCCGGACATGGCCAGTTCGCTACGGTCGGACGAACTGGTCCTGGTTTTGCCCTTGCCCCGACCAAGCGCGCCGATGTCTTCGAGGCCGTCACGAATGCGCTGGCTTGCGGACCCCAGCGTGCTCTGTGGTCCGTCCGGGTCGCCTATGATCGATAGGGCATGGGCCAGCGGCGTATCGTATTCATCCAGTTTGTCAGCCAGATGCAGCTGACGGGTCGCGTCGGCCTCGCGCAGTTTGTCGAGCTCTTCAAGCATGTTGTCGGCCGCCAGAACGTCGTGGGCCGCTGGCGTATCGCAGCCCATATGTTCGGCAAGCAGGCGTGCCGCAATGCCGGCAATGCCTTCTGCTTCTTTCTGGGTGCTGGCATAGACCGCAAGATCGCATTCGGTGTCGAGCCCCATGGAGCGATTGTTGAAGTTGGAAGATCCGACGCGCAGCATGACACCATCGATGATCATTGCCTTTGCATGCACCATGATGGATACGGCCTCAGGCTCCGAAGAGCTGTCATCCATGTAAACGGGATGCAGCAGGCGGACCCGGTCTGCGACGCCCGCGTCGCGCAGCTCTTCCATCGCCCGGTAGCGGCCGGCATTCATGCTCAGGGCCTCCGCCACTCCGGCCAGGTCTGCGGGTGTGACAACAATCAGGCACAGGTCGGGCACCTCACGCATGCGGGTGGCAATGGCCTTTACCAGCGTGTCTGACGCGAAATACTGGTTTTCCAGATAGACGTAGCGTTGTGCCGCCCCGATCATGTTCAGGTGAAGCGCTTCAATTTCCGTCTTGGCTGAGACCTGCCGGTAGCGTGCACGCGTGATGGCGATGCCGACGTCCACGTCCTTAAAATCCACATCCAGGCCATGGGGCCACAGGCCGGCGGAGTGTGTTTTGGTCGGGGCGCGCGCCGGTGCCTGTCCGGTTGCAGCAACCCACCGCTCATCCACGTGATCGCAGATGGCTAAGACGGATTTGCCGCTTACCGCCATTTGAATGTCGTGCCAGGCCTCATACGCCTTGCCGGAGGGGTCGACGCGCAGGTCATTGTCCGGCGTGTGCTCTGACGTATCCCATCGTCCCGTCGTGAGATCAATTCCACCGACGAACGCCAGCGCATCATCAATGACGACGATCTTTTCGTGATGGCTTGCGCCAGCCGGCACATGGCCGTCCAGATGCGAGCGGATGCTGGCGTGTCCCCGCCAGTCAAACTGCAGCGAGGGGAGCCATTCACGCTCGAAGGCGTAGATGAAGGCAAAATCCCACTGAAGAATGGATATGTCGAGATCAGGGTTTGCGTCTGCTGCGGCATGCAGTGCGTCAGCCAGAGTCAGCTGTTCGTCCGGGCGCAGCCGGGTCCGTCCGTCTACGTCCCATCCGACAATCTTGATGCTGTGTTGCGCCCTTGAGATGGCGTCCGCCAGCGCATCAAAATAGTCGGCCGCATCGACGATGACGGATGCCTTGTCCGTATGGGCCCACTGCTCAACGCTAGAGGGCTTCTCGGGGGCATGTGCGGGACTGCGCATGAACATTTACGCCTGTGATGAATGCGACGGCCTGAAATGAAGAGCGGGCGCCACACTGAGTGTTGCGCCCGCTCCCAATCCAGTCAATGAACCCGCAAGGGGTCTTGCCGAACCTAGTTCTGCAGCTCTTCCACCGCGTTATCCATGTCCTCGCCCGCTTCCTCAAGCGGACCGTCCTGGTCGCAGGCGGCAAGTGCAGTCATTGGAACGAGCAGGCCCAGCATCAGAAAAAAGCGCTTCATAACAGTCTTCCTCATTTCAAAAATTAGTTCTTGATAACAGCGTCAGTAACGGCGGCAGTCAGTGCTCCGGATCGATCAGAGTCGGGGTGACCGGCCACGCACCAGGTGCATGACAAGGCTGATGACCAAAAGCACGACGAAAACAAAGAACAGGATTTCCGCAATACCTGCCGCAGCCCCTGCAAGGCCGCCAAAGCCCAGCACCGCTGCAACAATTGCGACGACAAAGAAAACAACAGCCCAATAAAGCATCTCGATAGTCCTCCTGTTGGCGCCAAACACGCAGCGTTCCGAAAAGTCGTCGGGCGCATGCGTTCGTCGCCAGTAACATCAGGCAACGCTCTTGCGCTGCTTGGTAGGAGAACACGTGTCCGGCAATTTGGTTCCCGTCCTGCCGATTTTGTTTCATCAGGCCGGGAGAAGGTAATGAGTTTCTGCGAGCCTTAACGCCAGACCGCTAGGAGAGAGGGAAGGAAACGCGCCACACAAATCCGTCCGGCGCAAAGGAACGCTCGACCTCTCCGCGCAGCCCGCTTTCAACTGCCCGTGTTGTCAGAAACGTGCCGAAGCCTGCCCCCTCAGGCTCTGTGACGTCCGGGCCACCACTTTCCTGCCACGCGACATCAAGCCAGGTTTCCCCCTCTTTGGTTGTTTGGTCCCAGACAATGGACACCTGGCCGCCCGGCACGCTCAGCGCGCCATGCTTGATGGCGTTGGTTGTGAGTTCATGAAACGCAAGACCCAGATGCTGGGCACTGTCGCCGGGCAGCCAGACATGGGGCCCATCGAACACGACATTTTTGGCTGCTTCAGCCGCTGTAGGAACGATCTGCGATTTCGCGAGATCGGAAAATGCAATCGGTTTCCAGTCCGCCTGTATGAGAAGGTCATGGGTTGCTGCCAGTCCGCGCAGTCTCTTTGAGAACACCTCCTCAAAGCCTTCAACGCTGGTCTGGTGTTTTGCTGTCTGTCGCGCAATGCCGTCGATGACCGCGAGGAGATTCTTGATCCGGTGCGCCAGTTCGCGCATCAGGACGTGGAGCTGACCCTGCGACTCCTTGAGGGCCGTCACATCTGTGGCGACAGCTGCGACACCGCCGCGCGACGTCAGGGGCGCAATGTCCACCCGGTACCAGAATTCGCCATCTTCCACCGGCACAGGGAGTTCCAGCGTTTCGCGTTCCTTGGTGAGCATCACCCGCTTTTTGACATCGCCAAGCTGTGCAGCAACGTCAGCGGGAAACAGATCAAAATCCGTGCGTCCTTCCATGCTTTCGCCGTCCGCCGCATTGGGCGCGTTGAACAGCCATCTGTAGCGCAGATCCTCATCCTGCTCGAACGCCACAATGCCGCTGCCATCGAGCGTGGTCTTGAGGCGCTCCATGGTGATCCGTTGATTGTCGAGGTCGGCAAGATCTGCTGTGGATTGCTGCGGGCCCGGTGTGGCGACCGGCATTTCCGGCCCGGCGGGGACGCCGGCTGGGCGGGCACGCCGCTCCCGCACCAGCCACAGCACCACGCCAACCGTGCCGGCGGAGGCGGCCGCTATCTGGCCGAACAGGGAGATAGACTGCAGGGTGTCATTCCCGGACATCGCCTCTGCCACCTTGCTAACCGCGAACACCAGAGGAACAAGCGCCGCGTAGAAAATACCGCGCCTGCTGGGGACGACAGGATCGGCCCCATGGCGGGTGGCAAGTATCAGGCCGCCTGCAAGGGCCAGGCACAGAACGACGAGTGACGCGCTGGCAAGTGGGTCAAGGACAGCAAAGCCGCCCATGACAAGCGGCGCAGCAAGACCCGCGCCTTCGGTCGCAGGTTGGGATATCTGGAGCAAGTGTGGTCCGCCGTTGAGTGCGCTGCGAACTGCAGGCAAGTAAAATGCAAGTGCATGTTACCGTGTCAACAATGGTGCGGACAGCCTAATAGTACCGGCTGATTAATGAATGACAGTAGATCGCGCCCAGCGCAGCCGGGACCGGTCGGCCTGCACACTGTTCAATGTCGAATTACTGCACGGCGGACAAAAGCTGCTCACCTGTGCTTGGTTCATCCGGCGTTTCGGTAAATGTCGCCAGTGCACCTTCCCACCGTGTGTGCCAGGTGCTTGCGCGGTGCGCATCACCGGAACTCATGGCGAGTACCCAACCTTCATAGGCAGACTGAACCCGCGCCACAGCCCGTGGGGTCACATCGGCTGCCTGGGATGTAATCAGCGCATAGGTCTCGGCATATTCAAAGGTGGGGTTGCCGTTCATCCATGCGTCAAGATCTGCATCGGGACGGATAGGCAAATTGTACAGCTCACCGCCGTTGGCTATGGCACCTGCCCGGTGTGTGAAATAGCGGGCGCAGGTCCGATCGCCCATCTCGCGGCAGTCTGATGCTGACCGCTCAAATGCGTCACTGAGGGCAACCACGAAAACTTCCCCGCGCTCGATGAGTGCGTCTCTGTCCAGATTCGCAGCTGTCGCGGGCATCGCCAGAGCGGCGGCGGCGACTGCTGCGGTGGCCCAAAGGGTTGCGGTCCGGCTCAATTTGGATGCGTGTGTCATGGATATAAAACCGATCACCGGCGGTTTTGTTCCTGTCGCCACGGCCACCTGCGATCGCCGAGGGCTCAAAAGCCTTAGGCACTCCCCCGTGCCCCACTCTGTCACTCCTTGAAATCCAACCGGCCAGAGGCCTGACGGGAGCAATCCGCGAAGGAACAAATGGCAGCGCGTGTTGTTAGGTGTCCATGTGCCACCGAGCCTGCAGCGGAAAACGCGCAGGGCACGAGATTGGCACCCAGACGACTACCCCGTTGTGCGTAGAGTGAAAGGAACACGACATGAGTAATACGGTTCTCAAAGGCAAATGGCACGAACTCAAAGGCAGCGCCAAGACCAAGTGGGGCAAGCTGACCGATGACGAAGTGGATCAGGTTGATGGCAATGCCGAACGCCTCATCGGACTTGTTCAGCAGAAATACGGCAAGGCCCGTGATGCTGCTGAGAAGGAAGTGAATGACTGGATTGCCAGCTAGTCTGGGTATCTGTGTACGGACAAGTGAGTGAATAGTGTTCTACTGGATCGTGACATTTTTTGTCCTGTCGCTACTGGCAGGTGCCATCGGTTTTGGTGGCCTGGCGACAGGCTTTGCGTGGTCCGGGCTGGCAGTTCTGGTCTTGCTTGTTCTTCTGCTCGTTGGCGGCTTCTTGATGCAAGTGGCGGATGAGCTGCAAAACGGCAGGTAACAGGTTTTGAATAGGCCGGTTGTGCACAACAACCGGCCTACGCGCCTGGACCGGTAATAAGGGAGTGCAGGACGATGGGCGAGCAGCTCACACTGGAGCACGCAATTACCCGCAATGCCTTGCTGGGCATTCTGGTGGCCTGCGCTGCGCTGACACTGATGGCCGTCGCCGCTCCTGTTACGACGCCCATTTTGATGGCCGCGTTCATTGCAGCCGTTCTACGCAATCCAGTGCGGGTGCTGGTGCGCTGGCACTTGCCGCGTCCTCTGGCTGCTTTGATTGTCTTTCTTGGTTTTCTGAGTGCGGTCGGTATTCTGGCTGTGCTCGTTTACGACCCCGCTGTACGGTGGGTCGGCGAAGCACCGAAAGTGATTTCCAAAATCGAGCAAAGTCTCTCGCCGATCAAAGACACCATCGAAGAGGCGCAGGATACAGCTGAGAAGCTGGAAAAGGCGACGGAGCTGGGCGCCGATAACGCGGCGCCTGTGCGTGTCAAACAAACATCTTTGCTGCAACGGGTTTTCGATACTTCACGGGTGTTTCTGGCGCAGGTCGCCGTCACCCTTGTGCTGGCCTTATTCATGGTGGCCTTTTCCGCACCTCTCATTCCCCCATCGCTGACAGACAGGTTTGGCCCGCGTGGCCAAAGGGTCCGGGCCAGTCTGGATGAAATCGAGTGGCAGATGTCGCGCTATATGAGCGCGCTGGCTGCTGTCAACGTTGCGGTTGGTATTCTGACCGCAGCCGCCATGTACGCGCTTGGCATGCCAACCCCCATCCTGTGGGGGGTGCTGGCTGCGGTACTGGGTCTCATCCCCTACATCGGTCCGCTGATCGTTGCTGTTGTGATCGGCTGTGCGGCAATGGTGACCTTCGATACATGGACGGCGATGCTTATGCCGGTGTTGGCGTATGTGATTATCAACCTGATCGAATCTGAATTGGTTACGCCCATGGTTCTGGGCAAGGTGCTGACATTGCACCCGGTGGCCATCTTCATATTCGTCTTGCTCTGGAGCTGGATATTGGGCCTGGCTGGTGCGTTCCTGGCGGTGCCCATTCTGGTGGCGATCGTCATCACGGCGCGCAACCTGTTGCTTGAGGACGGGCAGACACTCTCGGAAGTCATGCTGCGCGCCGGCGGACTGCGACCCGTTGACCGTTCGCTGGTGGTGGCGGGCCCGACACCCCCGGCCAAATAGCATGGCACCCTGTTGCTTTTGACACAGACCTGTATCGTCAACACGACGTTTTCGCACCGCCAAATACCCGACCACCAAACGCCAGAAACTCAAATTCACGAAACCAAAATTCACGAAACAAGGTCACGACATCTCATGCCTGTAGCCCAACCACGAAACCGACGCCGGATTCCCTGTAGTGCTTGCCCGCTGCGTGATTGCGGTGCCTTTCGCGAGCTTGATGACACAGAGCTCGCCTTTGTTGAAGAATTCAAAAGCGGCGAGTTCCAGATCGAAGCCGGAACAGTGCTGCTGGAGGAGGACAACGACAGCCCGCATCTTTACACGATCATGGATGGGTGGGGCTTTCGGCACAAGGCATTGGAAGATGGCCGCCGGCAGATCCTCAACTATGCCTTGCCAGGTGATCTTGTCGGACTGCAATCCGCGATGTTCCATAAGATGGAACACTCAGTCGAAGCTCTCACGGACATGACATTGTGCGTCTTTGAGCGGAAGCGCTTCTTTGAGTTGTACACGGACCATTCAGAACTGGCATTCGACATCACATGGCTCGCCGCGCGCGAAGAACGCATGGTGGACGATCACCTGCTGAATGTGGGGCGGCGCAGTGCTCAGGAACGTATTGGTTACATCATCCTGCATCTGTACGACCGCCTGGAACGCATCGGCAAAGCGCGCAAAGGCGAGCTGGCAATGCCACTGACGCAGCAACACCTGGCCGATACCCTTGGTCTCTCCCTTGTCCATACCAACAGGTCGTTGAACGCGCTCATCAAGAGCGGGTTGATTTCCTGGGAAAACAACGTGTGCGTGATCAATGACCGCGACAAGCTGGTGGACATGACGCATTACGAAGGGGCGGACCCGCGAACGCTCCGCCCCTTGATTTAACGAATGACGTGTCTGTCAGCGCCGCCTAGGCGGACTGTCGAGACCCTGAACGAGGCCAAGAACAAAAGAAGCGCCAAGGCCGGTAAGCGGGCGCTGAGCGCATACGCTGGCCAGCGCCTCAACTTCAGCCGGTGTCGGCGATCCACCGCTCAAGGGGCGCGCGACAGCGCCGGCCACCTGCATGGGCAACGCACGCGAGGGGCGCAACGCCTTTGCCACGACGATGCACAGCGCGGCTGTGAGGGCGAGAATGGCTGCCAGCGCGAATGGCATCTGCACAGGCGGCAACATCGTCGCCAACCAAACGGCGACGCCCCATACAACACTGACGGCGCTGGCGGCTGCGAGAAACGCAGCCACCAGGCCGAATACGATTTTTGGAATGCTCATGGGCGGGCGGCCTATTTCACCAGCCGTGAAATCAACAGACCGAGGCCGAATGCCACCGCGACGGACGCGATTGGATTCTCTTGCACGGTCTGCCGCGCGGTTTCGACCTGCTTGGAGCTTGCATCCGCCAATTCATCGCGGGCGGTTGAGGCCTTGTTGCTCAGATCAGAAATGTGATCGCCGATCTGGGCTTTGGCGTCTGCGGCCGCGACCTTGCGCAGCGCAGACATGTCCTGCATCAACGCGGACAGGTCTTCGCGCAGGGTGTCGATATCGGATTTGATGGCATCCACCTGCTTGGTGGCGTCGGTTGTAGCCATGATAGCCTCCTTTGATTGCTGCTTACACAACATCCAAAGGAGGATTTTGTTTCACTAGGACAGTCGTTTTGCCGATTGCTGGAAAAACAATGCCTGTGAAATGGCGGCACGGACGGCCGATGGCTGAAACGGCTTGGTGATCAGAAACGTCGGCTCCACCCGGCGCCCCGTCAGCAGTCTGTCCGGAAACGCTGTGATAAAAACCACAGGGATATCCAGGTCCGCGAGAATGTCAGCAGCGGCATCCACGCCTGAGCTGCCATCCGCAAGCTGGATATCCGCCAGCAGGAGATCCGGACGTTTCTTTGCCACAAGCTCGCCTGCCTCCGTGCGGGTGGAAGCGATGCCGGTGACGGTGTGGCCCAGATCTTCGACCAGGCCCTGAATATCAAGGGCGATAATCGGTTCATCCTCAATGATCATGACATTGGATTTGGTGAGCGCGCGGATGGCGTCATCGGCCTCAGCGACAAGCGCAGACAGTTCGCTATCGCTCACGCCCAGGACTTTTGCTGCATCCTGATGGGAGAACCCCTCCATGGCCGTGAGCAAAAGGGCCTGTCTGCTGGGAGCGGCAAGGCCCGCGAGCCGGGTGTCTGCAATCTGCATACGCCCTTCGCCGTCCGGACTTGCCGACGGGACATCCTGGCCAACGGCGCGCCAAATATTATGGAAAATGCGAAACGCATTTTCCCGCGCGCTATCGTTTTCGTTCCACAGCTCCGGCTCACTGACCAACGCCTCCAGCATGACGCGGACATAGGTGTCGCCGCTGGCCTGATTGCCAGAAAGCGCTCGGGCATAGCGGCGCAGCCCCGGTAGCTGGGGGCCAACCTCTTGAGCCAAATTCATGTGGAGATGTCCTCGAAAAAGTTTAACGGTTCTTAACAACCCCGACTGGAAAAAAAAGTTCCGCCAATCGGGAACTTTTTTCCATCCACGGCGTTTTATCCCTGTTCGAACAGCGTTTCTGCCAAATTTGGACTGAAGGATAATCGAGTGTCCGGTGAGAAAGAGATAAAGAGCGGGCCCGTGCCGGCCGCAGAGGCAGGAACTGGCAAACTGTCAGTTCCGACGCCCAAGAAGGACTGGCTTGGTGATCAACTGCGCGATCTCTACTCCACCTATGCGGAGGAGCCGTTGCCGGATGATCTGGCATCGTTGCTGGACAAACTTGACGATACGGATGTGAATTCGGGCAGCGGGGCTGATCAGTAGGATGTCCACTTTCAAGACTGACCTGATGGCGCTGTTGCCCAACCTGCGCGCGTTTGCGCGTTCGCTGTGCGGCGATGCGACATGGGCGGATGATCTGGTCCAGGAAGCCATCATGCGCGCCTGGGCCAACCGCGACAAATATCAGGAAGGCACAAACCTGAAGGCGTGGGTCTTCACGATCCTGCGCAATTACTTCTTCAACGAAGTGCGCAAGAAGAAACGCTACCGGGAGACCAGTAGCGAGGAGACCGTGCCTGAAAACGCCGTGCATGAATCCCAGCTCAACAATCTCCATTTGAAAGACCTGGTCAAAGAGCTGACGAAGCTTCCACCTGACCAGCGAGAGGCGTTGATCCTCACATCCGTTGACGGGTTTTCCTATGATGAGGCCGCTGAGATTTGCGGCTGCGCCGTTGGCACCATCAAAAGCCGCGTTGCACGTGCTCGGCGTGAACTGGAAGATAAATTGGGCGGTGCCGACATCGGACCAAGTGCTGCGGGTGCCATGTCATCTGCGGGCCCAGACGGACAGCTACTGGCACGCGGATAACGCGCGGAGCTGCAACGAGATATGACCAGCAAGGCGACACAGCCATTCTACGCACTGGAATCAGTCCGTACACGGCTCTCCGTGGTATTGGCCCTCGCCATGCTTCCTGTTCTCGTATTTGGCGTCGCCAGCGCGATCAGTGACTTTTACGCACGCAGCGCCAGCGTCGAACAGGCTTTGTTCGACAAGGCAAAAATCGTCTCCAACGAGCTGAGATCGACTTTTGTCAGTACACGGCAGGTACTCTCCATTGCCAGCGAGCAATCCGCTGTACGCAACACCTCCCAACCTGCCTGCACAAACTTTCTGCAAAGCGCACTTGCTGGTGTACCGCAGTTTGCCAATATCGCAATCGTATCAAGTGACGGGGCCATCCTGTGCAGTGCCTTTGCGACGGACAGCTCTGTTAGCGTGGCTGATGACAAATGGTTTCAAACCGTGAAGGCGCGTCGGGACTTTGCACTGGGCGGGCCGCTGGAAAGCGCGCCGGGCGGTGAGTATGTTCTGGTCGCTGCCGAACCACTGGCGGGGGAAAACGCAGGCAACAATGGATATATCGCCCTTTCCATACGCACCGAGTATGTCGGGAGTTCCCTGGCGATTGATGCAATCGCGGATGACACCGACCTTTATCTGATCGACGGCCGCGGCCGGTCACTGCTGCCCGCTCAGGATATCTCGCAACTTCCAACGAACGAAGCGTTGCTGGCGTTCCTGAGCGATGACACATCCGTCGTCGAGGGTGCCGGCCAGGACGGCAGTGCCCGTCTGTACGCGTCTGTTCGCCTGGATGACAGTGATGTCTATGTCATTCTCTCCCGCCCCTCAATATCGGCCAACATGCCCGTCATCACAGAGCTTGTGGGTGATGTCGCTGCGCTGGTCGTTCTGTTTGCCATCACACTCCTTATTGTCTGGCTTGCCACGGAACGCATGTCGATCAAGTGGGTGCGTCATTTGCAGGCGGTTGCCCAGGCAAACCGGCGCGGGACCTCAGATGCGCGGGTGCGGGGTTTCGAGACGGCGCCGATCGAGTATCGCGAGCTTGGAGAGACATTCAACAGCATGGCGGATGCCATGGAGCGCCGTCAGGCGACGCTGATCCAGTCTGTTGCCGAGCGCGAACTGCTGCTTAAAGAGATCCATCACCGGGTTAAAAACAATCTCCAGATCATCATCAGTCTGTTCAACCTGAACGCACGCAACACGGATGACGACGTGGAAAAAGCGTATCTGCGTGACATGCAGATGCGCGTTGAAAGCCTGGCGCTTGTGCACCACGCTGCCTATCAGTCGGAAGACATGCAGCTCATTTCCACCGCCGATTTTCTTCCAACCTTGCTTGAACACACCAAGCGGGTGTTTGAGGAAGATGCGGAGCTGACCATTGCCTCTGTGGAAACAGACGACATCGACCTTTCCATGGATCAGGTTGTGCCGCTGGCGCAGCTTGTTCTTGAGACACTGGCCGCGGTTCGACAGGCAGCGGGGCGCCACGCGCCCATCACGGTTCGGCTTGCCTTCCGACATTCAGCTGAGGGCACCGCATCGTTCACCCTAGCGACGTCTGTCGGCGCCACCGCTTCTGAGACCCCGAATACCAAGCGGCTGACCCTGAGCCGTTCATTGATTTCGGCCTTCGCCCGACAGCTTGGCGCCACTGCCACTGTGGCGGATGATTTCACGTCGGTGGTTATGGATGTGCCCTACACGCGCGATGCTGCCGCATAGGCGCTGGGTATCCTGCCTTCCACTCAATACTCTCACTACTGCGGTACTTTGACGGCTGATGGGTCGCTGAAGGGCGCGCAAAAAAAGAGGCGGGCCGCGAAACCCGCCTCTCTCGTTTCCAGGTGTGACCAGCCAACTAGCGGTCGACAGATGCGCTCATCTGATACCGAAACTCGGGCATATCCATCAGCTCTTTGGCGGATGTCTTCATGACCAGGGCACCTTCGGAGTCGCCCTGCTCATATGTCAGACCGTTGAAGCGGGTGGCCACCAGGTCACCGCCAAAGCCAAGTACGCCGCCCTGGGCAAGAACCAGATGCGTTACGGCGCCGGTGCGTGACAGCAGGACGTCACGAACGGTTGCGATCTTCTCGCCCTTGCTGTCCATGACGGCCTTGCCAAGCACGTCATCTTCAAGGCTCAGACCTTCAATCTCAGTTGCGTCATCCCGATACTCGACTGTCGCGTCGTATCGCGTCTCGGCAACGGTTTCCAACTGCTCTTCAGTCAGGCTCACATAGCCTGAGAGATTTGCATTCTCATCCGTGGTGAAAGTCACAGCACCGGAGCGCAGGGCAACATCGTCTTCACCCAAGCCCAGGAAACCGCCTTCGTTGACGAGGAAGGCTGTCACGTCGCCCTTGGACGTAATCCACACATCATCCACGCGCGCCGCAACATCCCCTTCGCTGCCGTAGATTGCGGCACCAAGAATGTCATTGGCACTGAACGTGCCCGGCTTTGGAAAGACGTATGTTGTGTCGGCAACTTCCACTTCAGACAGAGCGTCATAAACTGCGTCCGCTGTATCGGAAATCGCTTCGCCGGTGGCCTCGAGGGCGTCACCTGTCGCATCTGCGGTTTCATCAACAGCCTTTTCAACTGCAGTAGCGGCTTCTTCTGCGGTGATTTCCGGTGTTGTGCCTTCGGTCACATCAGTGTCGACCTCTGCATGGGCAACACCGGTCATCAGGGCAATCGCGGATACGCTCACCATAATACGACGCATAACTATCTCCTTGTCTGTGAGGCGGCACACATCGGTGCCGCGTGGAGACAGAACCAGCCTGCTGGCGAGATGTTCCGGTCAACCGCTCAATTCATGGCCCTTTCAATCACGCGCGGTTTGCGCTGAGGGCCGGAAATCCGACACGCCGAGGAGAACATCTCCTCGTATATCAAATGATGCAGCGCGCCATCTCGTTTCGGTCTTACGGTGCCGGATCGGGTATCGATCAGGTGCACGAGCCACGTAGAGTTGTAATTGGCGACGATGACCATTGTTGAGACCAGTACACAGCATGCTCTCGCAGAACCCGTTATGCGGGTTCTGATTGTGGAAGATATGGCCATCATCGCTCTCGACATCGACGACATGATCCAGTCCGTCACGCCCGCGAGTGTGCAGATTGCATCCACGGTGGACGAGGCTGCCAAAGCCCTTGATGCCGGCGTGTTTGATTTTGTTGTTCTCGACTACAGCGTCGGCGACGACACCACCGCCGACATCGCTCGCCGTCTCAAGGCTGACGGCGTCCATTGCGTGGTTATCAGCGGGTATGGGCGCAATGCACTCAAGCACAACGAGATGCAGGGTTTGCGGATCCTGGACAAGCCGATCCGCAAGGACCTGCTGTCGGCGGAAATTCACTTCGCCCTGACCCGCCGGTCCATGCGGCAGGCGCGATAAAGCACCTCCGCGGCGCCCTCGGTCCCCCCACCCCGGGATACTCACGCTGCGGCACACCGCCTCGCCACGTCCCCCGTATTCGTTGCCCCTTCAATCCGGCATGTCCGGTGACAGGTCATCTCTGACTGTTTACAAATGAGAGTTTTCTCATTATTGAGAGTATTCTCATTTTTGGCCAAGGGCACGACAGGCTGACCTGCGACGTCTCAGTGCCATGAGATCGGACCGGTTCGGGCAGAGCTCTCGGGGAAGGCAGCAAGATGACACCATGCACTGACGCACCGATGGTCGAGGACCGCCCGCAGAAAGGGAGAGCCCGCCATGTCTGTGCAATTCTGGCGGTGTCCGTTGCACTTGCCAGCTGTGATGACAGTGGTGAAGGCTTCGCTGGTGCGGTCGATACCCCCAACACTGTGCCCGCCCCCACCAACGATGTCCGTACGGACTTTGTCCCTATACCAATCGAGAGCACGCCGAACATCGTCATCATCATGGCTGACGACTTAGGATGGAATGATGTCGGGTATCATGGCAGCGAGATCCGCACGCCCAATTTGGACAAATTGGCTGCGGATGGCGTCGTGCTGGACCGGTTTTATGTTCAGCCCACCTGCAGCCCAACACGCGCCGCGCTGATGACCGGCAAGTCTCCCCTGCGTCTGGGCATCGCTGCACCTCTCTCCAAGAACAATCCCACCGGCCTGCCGATCGAAGAGACAACCCTTGCAGAACGTCTCAAGGCACGCGGCTATCAAACGGCACTTGTGGGCAAATGGCATCTGGGCGCGCGCCATCGCGACTACCTCCCCAATGCGCGCGGATTTGATCACTTTTATGGCCATACCACCGGCGGCGTCGGCTTCTGGGACAAGGTGCATGGCGGTGGATACGACCTGCAGCGCAATGGCAAGACGACGCGCGACGACGGCTATCTGACGCACCTGCTGGCGGACGAGGCCGTTGATGTCATTCAGCGGCGTGATCCAGATCAACCACTGTTTCTTTTTGCCTCCTTCAACGCGCCGCATCTTCCCAACGAAGCGCCTGAAGCAGCGATTGATGCCTACACCTCCATTAAGGATGACAAACGGCGGACTCACGCCGCCATGGTTACAGAGCTGGATGCTGCGATCGGCAAACTCGTTTCCACACTTGAGGACGAGGGCATGCTCACCAACACCATGATCTGGTTCATGAGTGACAATGGCGGCCTGGTGAATGTGGACATCGTAAACTGGTTGCCGGACTGGGTACTCGGCATCGGACTTGGGTTGCGCTACGACGTGGATCCATCCGAACGGATGCTGGAATTCATGCGGGTCAACCTCACCCAGTCCGGGTCAAGCAATTTGCCGCTTCAGGGCGGCAAGGGGTCACTGTGGGAAGGCGGGATGCGGGTTCCTTCCCTTGTCCACTGGCCGGGCGTTCTGGCCCCCTGCAAGTCAGAGCAGATGATCGCTGTTCAGGATGTCCTGCCGACCGTTCTGGCGATATCCAGCACACCGGTGAGCACGGGAGAGCTGGACGGGCGCTCGGTTTGGCCCGCCCTTGCCGGTGGCGCAGTGCTGCCTGCAAATGACGTCATTGTTCCCTCAGGGCCCAAGCCACTCAGCGCAGCGATATACCGCTATCCATGGAAACTGATTGAGTATGCGAACGGCGATACGCTGCTGTTCAATGTAGAGGCCGACCCGCTTGAAACAAATGACCTTTCGGACGACCAGCCGGAGCTAGCGGCTTCGCTGCAGGCCACATTGCAGGCGTTTCCGCGCGGTGAGAATGTCGCGCTGCCATTGCAGGATGTCGTTGATGATCCTGATTTCTTCGGCGGTGAGGAAGACCGTACGCCGTGGGCTGAGGCTGTGTTTACTGACTAGCGCATTTTCCACATATCCTTGAGACACAAACCTGTCCGGCGGTGACAAGCGTTCAGCCACTGCACTTCAAAACTGAAAGTCGATTCAAGAGGCATCACATCATGCATGCGAGAACTACATTGCTTATTCGTCGATCCCTGCTGGTGCTGTCGGCTTTCATTGGATTTTCCGCAACCGCAAGCACCGGTCAATCTGAAGAAGCACGCACGCCAAACGGCGGTGAGCGCGACTTCACCGTGTCCGTGTGGGCGGACAACTGGTTTGAGTTCTACGTGAACGGCGAGCTTGTCGGCGAAGATTCCACGCCTGTAACGGAAATCCGCTCGTTCAACTCGGACACCTTCACTTTTCGTGCGGCCTACCCGCTGACCCTTTCGGTGGTGACACGCGACTATATCGAGAATGACAGCGGGCTTGAGTATATCGGCTCGTTCTTTGGCCTGTTCCCTGTAAGCGCCAGCTTCACGTTCTTCCAGCAGATCGGCGACGGCGGATTCATCGCCCAGGTGACAGAGACCGACAGCGGCAGACTGGTTGCCACCACATCCAAGGACTGGCGTGGCCTGGTTCTGCACAGGGCGCCCCTCAATCCAGACTGTGAAAAATCCACCCAACCTCTCACCGACTGTGAATTCTATTCGGTCGACGCTCCTGATGGCTGGAAAGCACAGAACTATGACGATACCGGCTGGGTCGATGCCACCGAATACACCGTCGATGAGATCGGTGCCCGGTTTGGCTACAACGACATCGACTGGGACCCCACTGCCTCTCTCATCTGGACGGAAGACATCAAGATCGACAACACGATCCTCTGGCGCCACCTGGTCCCTGCTCCGGAGTAACCGGCAAGCACCCGCCGGATGCCACCCATTGGCACTCGACATGTCGCGCACCCCTGGCGCTCCCCAGCGCACAAAAGACAACGCCCCTCCGGCATGTGCCGAAGGGGCGTTGGTTTTCCAGACGCCGGTCTAGCGGTTACGCAGCCTGATCGTGTTCCTTGTCCCATTCGCGCACCACGGGAAGTACTTCCTTGGCAAAGAGCTTCATGCTCGCCTGGGCGTCCTCATTCGTCAGGTTTGAATAGCGGAAGCAGGCATTCAACGAGAATGGGCCAAGCACCTTGCGGCGATTTTCGAGCTTGGTGAGGATCTGGTCCGGCGTGCCATAGGCCTGCTGATCCACATAGCCGCGCACCTGATCTTCAAGGCCGATGTCCTTCAGCATCTCGGCAGCCTCACCGTAAGACTCATAGCCCTTCATTTTAGAGAAGTGCTCACCCATCAGGTCGTAGTGCTGCATCACCTGGGAGTAGTATGCCGCAATGTTGGAGAAGCCTTTTTCCTCGGCTTCCGCGGCATCGCTTGAGCAGTACACAAAGTCTGCAAAGCGCGGAGCAGGCGATGGCGTGCCGTGATGCTCCTTGAAGGCATCACGATACCGATCAAGGTCAGGCAGCAGCGCCTCGGCAGGTTTTTGGGTGAACATCATCACGCCCACACCAAGCTTGGCAGCCTGCAGTGCTGAATCCGGTGACATGGCCACGGACATGGACCGCCCCTTGAAGGAGCCGATGGGCGCCGGACGCACCATTGTCTCGCCGCGCTTCCAGAATTCTCCGTCAGCGGACAGCTTGCCGGTCTCAAGACCTTCCAGAATGATCTCCGCAGCTTCGTCGAAGCGGCCGCGTGCTTCATCCATGGAGATGCCCATGGGTTCGTACTCGTCTTTCGACAGGCCGCGGCCCATGCCGAACATCGCGCGGCCATCGGACAGGATGTCGAGCATGATCATCTTTTCGACGACGCGGTAAGGATCATTCCACGGCAGGATGACGGCGCCGGTGCCCAGCTTGATGTTTTTTGTCTGCGGCGCGATGTAGCTCAGAAACTGCATGTTGTCCGGGCAGAACGCGTAATTTGCAAAGTGATGTTCAACCGGCCAGATCTCATCGAAGCCGAGCTCGTCGGCCAAAATGGCGTTAGCCGCTTCCTCGCGGAACACCTGCGCGTCCGGCACGCGCTTTTCGTAGTTCTGAAAAACCATCTGAAGCCCAACACGCATCGGAATCTCCCCGTTTTGCTGCTTTTTACGACCGGAAATCGGTCGTTCTGGTCACAAGGTGGCTGATCCGGGCTGGCTCCAAGCCACCAAAACTGGTGGGGTGTGCAAAATCGATGTCGCTAGGCTTGAAAAACCCCACATGATTGGGGGGTCTGCGATCAGGGTCGCTTGGGGAGCCTTGGGTGTCATTGTTCTTGAATTCTGCGCGTTTTCAGCCGCCGCTTCCGCGTGGCTATGTTGTGCCGCGCCCGGACCTCACAAAAGCAATCGAAGGCCGCCAGCGGCATCTTTTGACCCTCACGCTGGCCCCCGCAGGCTATGGCAAGACCAATCTGCTGGCGCACCGGTGCCGGGAACTGGCCGCCCAGGATGAGACAGTTGCCTGGGTGTCGCTGGAGGAAAACGACCAGACGGCGCAGGTTTTTCTCAGTTCCCTTGCCACCGGCATCGCCGCGGCCAAAGCGGGTGCGGACAGCCTGTCCCCGGAAAGCCTTAACCAGCTTGCCAGTACCTCGCAGGACATGATGGTGAGCGGTCTGCTGCACGACATTCGTCAACTGGAAGGCGAGATCACGCTTTTTCTGGATGATTTTCATCGCGCAGAAACAGCCGAGACCAACGAAATACTCGAGCAGTTGTTGCACGGCGCCCCGCCCAACTTCTGCCTGGTCGTGGCAAGCCGGACGGTTCCCAATCTCAACATTGCCTCCCTCAAGGTGCGGGACCAGGTGATTGAGGTGCGCACCGGCGACCTGCGCTTCAGCATTGATGAAGCGCGCGACTTTCTCAAAGCAGGCTATGGGCTGACACTGGATGAGGAGCAACTCAACACCATTCATCGGTATACAGATGGCTGGGCCATTGGCCTGCAAGTGGCCGCCATTGTCACGTCGAAATCGGGCTCCGCTGATCAGTTCATTGAAAACTTCAAGGCGGGCAACACCGACGTCATGGAGTTTCTGGCCCATGATGTGATCGGCGATCTCTCGCAGAGCGCGCGAGATTTCCTGCGTGATACTGCGGACCTGGATCTGCTGGTGCCTGAATTGTGCGACCAGGTGACTGAAAGCACGGGCAGCAAAGCGAAGCTGGAAGAACTTGTACGGCTTAACCTGTTCCTGCAGCCGGTTGATGAAGAGGCGGGCTGGTACCGCTATCACCATCTGTTCAGCGATTTTCTGAAGCAGCACTTCAAGACGGACCCGCAGACCGCCAAGCACCGCCATGAGCGGGCCCACCGGTGGTTTCTGGCACATGACCTCCACGAACACGCGGTGCGCCACGGCATTCAAGCGGAGATGTGGGAAGAAACGGCGGATGCCCTTGAAAACATATGGCGGGCATTCCTGAGTTTTTATCGGGTAGGTCAGCTTGGCGCCTGGATCAACATGCTTCCGGCGGACACTCTGGCCGGGCGTGCCGAGTTGCGCATTGCGCTGGGCTGGACATTGCTGCTGCGGCGACAGGTCGGTAAAGCAAACGAGGTTCTGGCGACAATCGAGGTGCCGGACATCCGGTCCAGCGCGCCGCTCCTGCTGCCCAAGGACCCGTTTGAGCTGGAGGCGTTCCTGCTGGAATGCGCGATCCTTTATGTGGCCGATGATGCAGAGGCCATTGCCTATCTCAGCGATATTGATCTTTCCGGTCTTGAGCATCTGTCGCCGTTCCATCAGGGCATCCTGCTGGACGTTGTGATCTATGCGCAGATTTTCTCCGGCAGTCTTGATCGCGCGTCACGGCTTGCGGAGTTTGCATCGGAACTGCAAACCCAGTCGCAGAACTATCTGGGTGCCATCTATGCCGCAGTCCTCAAGGGGGTCGGCGAGAACATTTCCGGCGACCTCGATGCGGCGCGCGCCACGTTCATGTCGATCTCGCTTCTCGCAGCCATGCATTTCAAATCGGATTTCCCGATGCCGCATGCCTTCATTGCGGAGATAGAGTATGAGCGCAATGAACTGCCACAGGCCGAGGCAAGCCTTGAACAGGCCGAAGGCGTTGAGACCGGCTCTTCGGTGATTGACGCCCTGATCGCCTACTACCTGACCAAGGCACGTCATGCACGGGCACGCGATGGCGCCATCGCAGCTTTGGGTGTCCTGGCGCAGGCGGAAATTGTCGGCCATCAGGAAGGTCACCGGCGTTTGCTGGTTCATGCGCTGGCGGAACGGGTGAACTGTCTGGCATCCATGGGGCGGCTGGCGCAGGCCGCAGACGTGGTTGAGGACCTCGATCGCATCACGGCCAACGACACACCCATTTCCCATCGCATCTGGCCGCGCTCCCGCAGTCACTTTGTACGTGCGAAGGCGCTGTTGCTGACGCTGGAAGGCGACATTGAACAGGCCCGAAGTCTGCTCACGCCGTTTCTGGTGGAGGCGGAAGCCTCCGGGCGAACCGGTGCCCTGATCCGGTTCCTGCTGCTGGATGTGCGCGCGCTGCACCAGGCCGGTAAGGATGATCGGGCCACACGCCAGCTGGCAAAGGCGATTTCCCGTGCCGCACCAGGCCGCTATCTGCGCCTCTTCCTGGATCAGCTATGGGGCTGCGAAACCCTCATGCGCGATACGCTAAGACGCATCGCGCAAGGACGGGCGGGCAATCTGCCGCCCATCGATGATGGCTATCTGGGCGAGCTCGCCGCGCTCTTCTCGGTGAAGCTTGAGTTTGCTCATGCGCAGGAGGCGATTGAACCGGTGGAGGACCTGACACGCCGGGAGCGGACGCTTCTGGCAGCGCTTGCGGCCGGCAAGACCAACAAACAGATCGCCGCCGAGAACGGCATTACCCCCAACACGGTTGCGTGGCACCTGAAGAATCTTTTTGCCAAGCTGAACGTCAAAAACCGCACAGCTGCTGCCAAAGCAGCCCAGTTTTTTGACCTCTCCCCCTAAAGCCCACCCAAATGGGTAGGTTTGCCGACCGGTAAATCTCCGACACTCCCCTCAACAAGACCACACAAAGCTCAAGGGGAGTGGATATGGGAGCCGATGGATCAGGTGCGCCTGTAGGGGCCGTAGCGCCAAAACTTGAATACGCGTTTACATGGGATGCTGTTGCGACCCCGGTGCACAATGTGGGCACCCAGATGGTCTGGAACGTGACCAGCATCGATATGCACGGGCCAGATATCAAGGGGTCCAGCGTTTCCCCTGCGGGGGACTGGATCACCATCATGCCAAATGGTGTCTGGTACTTGGATGTTCGTTTCTCTGTCCTACTGGACGACGGCTCACACGCCTATTGCCACTACAACGGCATCGGCGACATGACGCCGGAGCAGATCGAGACGATTCAGGCCGGCGGCACAATTCCCGGCGACGCCATGTACTTCTACTCGACGCCCTATTTTCAAACCGACTCTGAAAAGCACGCATGGCTTGGCCGCCATGTGTTTATTGGCTGCATGCGCGAGTTTGGCTCGGGCAAAGTCATCTATGACGTCTTTAAAGTCGCGGGAGGTGCAAAATGACCGGCGCCCCAACACCCGAGGTCGAAGATGATGGATGGGCCGGGGCAAACCCCTTTGCGCCCAGCTTCCGGGATGATCCGTATCCAGCCATGAACCAGTTGCGGGAAAAAGATCCCGTCAACGAAACACCTGTTGGTCCCTGGCGCATCTCGCGCCACGCGGATGTGGTGGACGTGTTCCGCAATGCACCCACGAGCCAGACGCTGGCAGATGGGTCCTCCCCGAATATGGACGACCAGGACCGTCGCGGCAGCTTCCGTGACTTTATGCTCAACATGGATGGTCCCGAGCATGCGCGCCTGCGCCGTCTGGTTCTGGGGGCTTTCACCCCAAAGGCTCTCAAGCACATCGAAGGTGAGATTGACCGGGTTGTGGACGAGGCCATGCATACGGCCCTCAAGCAGGGCGGCATGGAAGTGGTTGAGGATTTTGCCCTGCGCATTCCTTCCCGCATGATCTGCCGGATCATGGGGCTGCCGGAAGAGGATATTGATCAGTTCACTGTGTGGACGGCGGCACGCACCAACGCGTTCTTTGCCCGCTTCCTGCCGGAAGATGTGGTTGAACATACGCGGCAGGCGGGCGAGCAGATGGCGGACTATTTCGAGGCGCAGATCAAACTGCGCCGCGCCAACCCGCGTGAGGACCTGCTGACAAATCTGATTCAGTCTGAGGAAAAAGGCGACCGGCTGGGTGACGTTGAGCTGGCCATTCAGGCCATCGGGCTGCTGATTGCCGGGTTTGAAACGACCATCGGCCTGATTGGTAACGGCACCAAGGCACTGATCGAGAATCCGGACCAGGCAGAGCTGCTGAAACAGAACCCGGACCTTGCAAAGAACACGGTTGAGGAATGCCTGCGATATGACACGCCGGTACTGTTCAACTGGCGTGTTCTGACGGAGCCCTATGAAGTTGGCGGCAAGACGCTGCCGGAAAATGCGGTTCTCTGGATGATGCTCGGGGCTGCCAATCATGACCCGCGCGTTCATGATGATCCTGACACCATGGACATCACCCGGCAGGGCATCAGCCACGCCTCATTTGGCGGCGGCGCCCACACCTGCCTTGGCAACCAGCTCGCACGCATGGAGGCCAGCCGGGCCTTTCATGCCTTTGTGTCTCGCTTGCCGAAGGCAGAAATTCAGTATGACGATTGCGCCTGGTCGGAGTCCTTCTTCCGCGTGCTGGGCAAGATGCCAATTGAATTCCACTAGCAATGCACACCAGCGAGACGTCGGTAAGGCGCGGACATTGGAAAGAACGGACCATGGACCTCAGTAGAAAAACAGTCTTCATCACTGGCATCGGCTCTGGCATCGGCGCGGCAACGGCACGCGTGTTTGCGGGCTATGGCGCAAACGTCACGGGGTTTGATCTCAATGGTGATGCGGCTGACCAGATCGAAAAAGATCTCACCGCGGAAGGCCGCAGTGTCGCCTGCACACAGGGCGATGTCCGCGACGAAAAAAGCGTGTCGCAAGCCTTCGACGATGCAGTTGGCCGCTTTGGCAGCGTTGATTTCGCCATCAACAATGCGGGCATTGAAGGCGCGCTTTGCTCCTTCTCCGAAACAAAGACGGAGGATTTTGACGAGGTCATTTCCGTCAATCTGCGTGGTGTCTTTTTGTGCATGAAGCATCAGCTGGCGCATATGGAATCATCGGGCAGCGGCGTCATCATCAATATTGCGTCCATCATGGGGCTGATCGGCGGTGCTCAGATCGTACAATATGCCGCCGCCAAGCATGGTGTTGTCGGCATGACCAAGAGCGCGGCAGCTGAGTATGCGGCCCAGGGCATTCGCATCAATGCGGTGTGTCCCGGTGCTGTCAAAACACAGCTCGTTCAAAACGTCCTTGATACAACACCGGAAGTGCTTGCCCCGCTCATCGACAATATTCCGGCCAAGCGCATGGCAGAGCCAAGCGAAGTTGGCGAATTGTGTGCATGGCTGTGTAGCGACAAAGCGGCCTATGTGAATGGTGCCGCCCTGCCGCTGGACGGTGCCTATGTCGCCGTCTGACGACTGATGGCTGATTGCGCTCCTCTGATTGTCGGACTTGGCGGCACTTTGCGGCATGGGTCTTCGACGCAGCTAGCCGTTGAAGCCGCCCTTGCCCATGCTTCACGCATGGGCGCTGACACATTGATGCTCGCGGGCCCGGCGCTTGAGATGCCGTTCTATGCCCCGAGAATCCTGGCCGCACACCGCAGGCTGTAGCTCTGGTAGAGGCGCTGCGCCGTGCAGACGGCATTATCATCGGCTCGCCCGGCTATCATGGGTCTGTCTCGGGGCTGCTGAAAAACGCGCTCGACTATGTGGAAGACCTCAGCAAGGACACGCGCCCCTATTTCGATGGCCGATCTGTCGGGCTGGTTGCTGCGGGTGCAGGCATGCAGGGCGCCGTCACGACCCTTGGCATGTTACGCGACATCACCCACGCGTTGCGCGGATCACCCACGCCGTTTGGCGTGGCGTTCAACAGTGCGGACAAATCAGAGGCGCGCCTTGCACAGACGGATGATCACCTTCACCTGCTGGCGCGGCAGGTGGTGGAAGGTGTGCGATCCTCGATGACTGGCGGCGTCCTACAGAATGCCGTGGAAAGCGTCCTTGAGGGCCGCTGACCAGTTCTCACTGAGCGTGTGAAAATCCTCGTCGTCCGCTTCGATGCGGCGGCGCTCTGAGAGCGTGCAGGTATCCGTTGGCAGGACAGCAAGGTCCAGCGGCATTCCGACCGACAGGTTACTGCGCAGAGTTGAGTCCATCGACAGCAAAGCCGCCTTCCGGGCTTCTTCCAGGGGTGTGTCCCTGGCGATGACCCGGTCCAGAATGGGCTTGCCGTATTTGTGCTCACCGATTTGCAGGAACGGCGTGTCTTCCGTCGCCTCGATGCAGTTTCCCTCGGGGTAAACCAAAAACAGGCGCGGTGTGCCGCCCTTGCGCTGACCACCAAGGATCATCGTCGAGCCACCGGCTTCGTTCATCTGGTCAAGCGATTTGCGGAAACGCTTTTGCACAGCGACCATCGCTTCACCGACAATCTCAGCGCTGCGGAACATATTGGGGGCCTTCAGCAATGATGGGAGCGCATTGTCCCCAAGCATTGCGGCTGCTTCTTCGGATGTGCCTGCCTCTATGCCTTCCTCCAGCATGCTCACCACAGCCTGAGAGGTGGCCAGGTTGCCTGCCGTCATCAGCACCAGGCTCCGCTCGCCGGGGACTTCCCAGGTGAACATCTTTCGGAAGCGGGCAATGTTGTCGATGCCCGCATTGGTGCGGGTGTCAGACAGAAATACGAGGCCCTGATCTACCATCAGGCCGACGCAATACGTCATGATTCGGTATCCTCCAAAGCCCGCTGAACTTTATTGTTGCTGGGCTTCCTGTACGGACAGGGTCACATCCATGTCCTCATCCGCGAGGCCGGAATGTACACCTTTTAGGGGAGCTGCGTCGCGCGCGTCCAGCCCTGATCCCAACCGAATATATCCATCGGTGGGACAGCAGCGGTTCGAGACGTCAAAACCGACCCACCCCAGGCCATCGAGGGCGATCTCCGCCCACCCATGGGCCGCCTCATGGGTCTCCCCATTGGCGTCGGTGAACAGATATCCACTGACGTAGCGGGCCGGAAGGCCAAGCACACGGGCCGCTGAAATCATCACATGGGCATGGTCCTGGCAGACCCCGTGCCCGGCTTCCAACGCTTCAGCCGCCCTGGTTTGCGCGTGGGTGGTACCAGGGGTGTAGGCAATGGCATCCGCCACACCAGCCACAAGTGCATGGGCCAGGTCGAGGGTGCCGGGCTGACCGGTTTCGTCAGCGCCCTGACTTGCGGCCACGCTCATCGCCAGATCGCGAATGTTGCTGTCAGGCTCGGTCAGGTCTGTTGCGCGCAAAAAGGCGCGCGGCTTGATCTGCTCGGCGTGGCCGCGCAGAACGCCGGAGGTGTCTTTTGTAATGACTTCACCGCTGACCAGCACGTCGACTTCCGTGCGCGGCTCCGGGCAGGTGAGTGTCAAAATCTCGTCCCCGTACCCGTCGGTGAACCCGGCTGTGATCTGGCAGCCTTCTGCGGTGACAGACCAGTTGACCGGCTTCTGGCCTTCGTGGCGGCTTGGTGTCAGCTTCAGGCTCTGGACGACAAAGCGCACGGGCTCTGAAAAGGCATAGCGGGTGCGGTGTTCGATTTTCAGACGCATCGACTAGCTCCACCCGAAATGAAAGTCTTCAGTCATGGTTTCAGACAATTCCGCATTTTGACGAATAAAGTCGGTCAGAAATTCGTGCAGGCCGACTTCAAAAATGTCGTCCGCTACATTGTCTGCAAGTCTGGCGATCACGTTGTTGGTGAGGCTCAGGCTCTTCGAGCGCGTGCCATACCGTCGGGAGAGCTGGGTGAGATGCTCGCCCACCTGGCTGTAGCAATACAGCAGCGACCGGGGGCACTGTCGGTTGAGGATCAAGAAATCCGCGATGCTCCAGGGCGTATAGTCAGACCGGTAGGTATGGTGGAATGCCCGGTGGGACGACAGCGCACGCAGCACTGTTGTCCACTGGTAATTGTCGATGCCGCCGCCCACGCTCTCCGACTCAGGCAGCAACACGTAATATTTCACGTCCAGCAGGCGTGCCGTATTGTCGGCGCGCTCCACGAACGACCCTGTCCTCAGGAAGTCATAACCATCGCTGCGCAGCATGGATGAATCCGTGGCGCCTCGGAACTGACCGGTGCGACCCTTCACCCAGTCCAGGAAGGTGGGCAGGCCACCAGCCGCCATCTGAGCCGGGCTCATATCGCGCAGCTCAATCCAGGTTTCGTTGAGGGCGACCCACATTTCGGTCGTCAAAGCTGTGCGCACGGCACGCGCGTTTTCCCGCGCTGTACGTACGCAATTGACGATGCTTGAGGGATTGTCCTCGTCGAAAATCAGGTAGTCGCACACCATGCGCTGGTTGGTTGCGTCATAGTTGGCGTCAAAATCCGCCTTGCGTCCCGCAGCGGCGATGATCGACCGCCACTCGTTGCGGTGCCCGGCACCGGACGCCGGCATCATCGCCATGCGATATCCCATCTCCAGCATACGCGCCATGTTTTCGGCACGCTCCGTCAGACGGGCAATCCAGAATATGTTCTCAGCCGTGCGGCTTAACATGTCATCACCGATTAATCTGCCAGGACCCAGGTGTCTTTGACACCGCCGCCCTGGCTTGAATTGACGACCAGCGATCCCTTGTTGAGGGCGACGCGGGTGAGGCCACCAGCGGGCAGATGGATGCCGCTGCCGACAAGACAGAACGGTCTGAAATCCACGTGCCGGGGGGCAATTTCCTGCTGGACGAAAGTCGGGCAGGTTGAAAGGGCCAGCGTCGGCTGGGCGATGAAGTTACTTGGTTTGGCCTTGATGCGGGCGATATAGGCTTCAATCTCCGCAGCCGTCGCGCGCGGCCCGATCAACATGCCGTAGCCACCGGACCCGTGCACTTCCTTGACGACAAGGTCCTTGATGTTTTCCAGCACATACGCGCATTCGCTTGGGTCACCGCACTTCCATGTGGGCACGTTTTTGAGGATGGGTTCCTCGCCCAGATAAAAGCGGATCATTTCAGGCACGTAGATGTAAATGGCCTTATCGTCGGCCACACCGGCGCCCGGCGCGCTGCAGATGGCAACGCCGCCCGAGCGGTAGACATTCATCAGCCCGGGCACACCCAAAAGCGAGTCCGGCCGAAAGCACAACGGATCAATGTAAGGATCATCAAGGCGGCGGTAGATGACATCCACACGGCGCGGGCCCTGGGTGGTGCGCATGTAGACGAATTCTCCGTCTACGTACAAATCCTTGCCCTCAACGATATCAACGCCCATCTGGTCGGCCAGAAAGGAGTGCTCGTAATAGGCACTGTTAAATGAGCCAGGCGACAGGACCACCACAACCGGGTCGCCCTCACATTTGTGGGGCGCCACCGATGACAGGGTCTTGTGCAGCAGGTTGGGATAATCATCCACCGGCATGATGCGGCGTCCGGAAAACAGATCCGGGAACATGCGCATCATGATTTCGCGGTTCTCCAGCATATAGGAGACACCGGATGGCGTGCGGCAGTTGTCCTCCAGCACGTAGAACTCATTGGCGCCGACGCGGACAATGTCCGTACCTACGATATGGCTATAGACGCTGCGCGGCGGCGTGATGCCGACGACGGCGGGCTCGTAGGACTCATTGAGATACACAAGGTCGGCTGGAATAATCCCTGCGCGGATAATGTCGCCGCGGTGATAGACGTCCTTGAGGAACATGTTGAGCGCGCGGGCGCGCTGCTTCACACCCTGGCTCAGGAGTCCCCATTCAGACGCTGTAAAGATGCGGGGGACAATATCAAATGGAATGAGCCGTTCCGGGCTGCCGCCTTCGCCGTAAACGGCAAAGGTGATGCCGATTTTGCGAAACAGCGTTTCCGCTTCACGGTTTTTCAGCGACAGGGCGTCGGGGCCCTGAGCTTCAATCCACGACAGCAATTCACGGTAAGGCGGGCGCACTTCTGCGCCGTCGCCCGTCTCATTGAAAAAAGCAATCTGCTCGTTTGAAGAATGCATATTGATGTCGTGCGCTGCCAGCGTACTCGTGTCAAGTCGCAGCGCCGAACGGAAACCCCTCCGGCTTCAAAGTGCCTGTTTTATGTTCAGAAGGGACATAACCCGAGGGTCGGCTGATTGTTCCATGGGCACGCCCAGAAAAATTTGAGAGTTCCCAAGTCCCCGCCTTTTCAGAGCTTGGCGTGCCAGTCAGCGACCGCCTTGCCGATCTCATCAGGGGAGTCTTCCTGAATGAAATGTGATCCGGCCACGGTGACTTCGGTGAGGTTTGGCCAGGTCCGAACCAGATCGCGGACGGGACCGGCGATCAGTGCGCCAGGCTCAGCATTCACAAACAGTTTGGGAATCTGTGTTTCAGCCAGCCATGCGCCATAACTACTGACGATCTCAACAACGTCCGCGGGCTCGCCTTCGATGGGGATCTGGCGCGGCCATGTGAGTGTTGGGCGGCGGCCCTCACCGGCCTCAGCAAAGGGGCGGCGATATTCGTCCATTTCTTCGTCTGTCATGGTACGGAGTATGGATGTGGGGAGCACGCCTTCCACGAACATGTTTTGCTCCAGCACCATGTCTTCACCGGCCGGCGACCTGAAGCCCTGAAAAATCTCGCGCGCGCCTTCAGGAAACTGATCCCATTTGGGAATCGGCGCGACAATGGCCTCCATGAAGGCAATGCCTTTGACAGCGGACGGGTTTTTATGCCCCCAGTGAAATCCAAGACCGGAGCCCCAGTCGTGGATTACCAGGGTGACATTGCTTGTGACACCCAGCTGTTCCAGCAGGGCAAACAGGTATTTGCGGTGCTCCACATATGTGTAGCGGTCAGGGCCGCTGTCATCGAGTTTGTCTGAGTCCCCCATGCCGATGAGGTCAGGCGCTATCAGGCGGCCCTTGCCCGCGAGATACGGCATGATGTTGCGCCACAGATAGGACGATGTGGGATTGCCGTGGAGGAAGACGATGGGATCACCCTCGCCTTCTTCGATATAGGCCATCTGCTTGCCGTGAACGGTCTGAAACTTCTTCTTGTCGCGAAAGCTGTCGGCCATGATGCGTGTCCCTTGAAACGGTGACTGAATCTGTGTTGTTGGGGAGATGGTTGTATTGGAATGATCGTTCCACTACAACAGAGAACATGCCCCGAGCCAAGTCCCATTCGCGCACCACCCTGGTCGACAGCGCCCTCACCCAGTTCTGGAAGGCCGGTTATCACGTCATTTCCATGGGCGATCTCGTGCGCGAGACAGGGGTCAGCCGCGGCAGTATCTACAGTGATTTTTCCGGCAAGCAGGCGCTGTTCCATGCCTGTCTTGAGCGCTACCAGGAGCTCTATGTCACGCCCGCTTTCGGGCAGGTCGAGGCGGATGGTGCCAGGCTGGAAGACATCCGAAATTACATCGAGAGGCAGTTGCGCTCGGTGGCGGAGTCTGATCAGCCGGTCCTTGGCTGTCTGGTCGCAAACACCCTGGCGCAGCTTGACCCCGACGACACAGAGACCCGGGACAGGCTTGAAGCACACAACAGGCGCCTGACGGCCGGCTTTACCAAGGTCTTCACCCATGAGAACGCGTCTCATGGCCTGCTCAGTGACGATGAAATCTCCGCTCTTGCCGGCTTCACAACAGTTTCAGTTCAGGGCCTTTGGTCTTATGCACGCACTGCTCCGAATACTGACGTTTTGTTCAGCTATGCCGATGTGCTGTTGACCGTGCTGAAACAGCATCTACGCGGCACCCAAAACTAGCTCGAACCTGCACCGGCAGCAGGTCTTGTCGGCTGGTCGCAGAAAATTATCAGCATACCTACAAATTGCAGCGTGACCTGATGTGGCCGAAGTGGTTTGGTGTCGAATTGCCGGTTTGGCAGAATCAAAAAGAAAGAAACTCAATGGCTATTTTCAAACGCGCGCTTGTGCTCGCAGGTCTCCTTGCTGCATCCGCAGCCATTACCGTGCCGGCAGCAGCTGCCCCCCTTTGCAACACAGCGGGTCTCAAGTCCTCAAGCTCCAGCAATGCGCGGCAGCTTGTGGTGGTGAACACGCCAACCAACAGATCCACAGACCTCTACTGGATTGACCAGCAGGGCAAGCGGAAGTTCTACAAAACGATCGCGGCAGGCGCCCGTTTTGTTCAGATGACGTATCAGGGCCATGTCTGGGTGCTGGAAAACAATCTGGGATATTGCGACGCGATTTTCGTTGTCGACAGCAATCTGGACGTCGTCGTCCGCTAAACACTCTGTCGGTCCGGCGCCCTGCGCCGGGCCGACACATTACTGACGATCAGCTCACATCCAGCGCGGCTGCTTCCTCAAGCCGTCGGATCGTCGCCTTGCTGGCCCCCGGCCCCGGCATCGCGACAACATTTTCCGGCAGGACTTTTCGTCCCTTGGCGTTGACCGGATGCAGGGCTTCCACCCGCTGTCCTGTCTTTTGATCCACCATCACCACCGGCTCATTGCCCGCACCAAAAACGTGCTCATTTCCCCACAGGGTCATGGCCGCCAGGACAGGTTGCAGCGACCGGCCCTTATCAGTCAGCTCATAGGCAAAGCGCGTGCCCTGTGTGCCGATGTCGGTTTTCTTGAAAATACCTTCATCCACAAGCACTGACAGGCGGTCTGCCAGAAGATTCCTTGAAATGCCGGTGTTGCGCTGAAAATCCTTGAACCGCGTGGCGCCGTAAAACGCTTCGCGCACGACGAGCCATGTCCAGTGGTCCCCAAATATATTCAACATGCCGGCAATGGCGCAGGTGTGGGTGTGCTTGTGGGTCATCGGGCTTTCCTGATCTTGGAAACACTTGTCTCGCAGAAAAAGGTTGTTATTTGCAACTAAGCATATTTAGTATAGAAAAACAACCAAATGACCCGCATCCCTCAGCGGGTGGGAGGACATAGAATGGCTGACAAGAAATCCTGCCTCATCATTGGCGCCGGGGACGACACTGGTAGCGCCATTGCCCGCGCGTTTGCGCGAGAGGGCATGGTCTCCTGCGTGGTTCGCCGTGACCGCCATGCAGCAGCGCTTGAGGAGCTGGCGCAGAGCATTCGCGATGAAGGGCATGAAGCGGTTGCCATGCCTGCAGACGCCCGCGACGAAGATGAGATGGTTGCTCTGGTTGACCGGATTGAAAAAGAAATAGGACCGCTAGAGGTCGCCGTCTTCAACATCGGCGCCAATGTCAGTTTCCCGATTGCTGACACCACCGCGCGGGTGTACCGCAAGGTCTGGGAAATGGCGTGTTTCGCCGGTTTCCTGATGGGGCGCGAAGTGGCCAAACGCATGATGGAACGCGAGCGCGGAACGATCATTTTCACGGGCGCCACAGCCAGCGTCCGCGGACGCGAAACACTGTCAGCCTTTTCAGGTGCCAAACATGCGCTTCGGGCTCTGGCGCAAAGCATGGCGCGCGAACTGGGACCAAAAAACATTCATGTGGCTCACACCATCATTGATGGAGCCATCGATTCTAATTTCATTCGTGAGATGTACCCGAATGTGGATCAGATGCGTGACGAAGACGCGATCCTCAATCCAGACCACATCGCCCAGAATTATGTGATGCTGCACAAGCAGCCGCGCACCGCATGGACCCATGAGCTTGATATGCGCCCATGGAAAGAAACCTGGTAAGGACAAACCAATGACCAAGACCGTAGATTTCATTTTCGATTTCGCCAGCCCGAATGCCTATATGTGCCACAAGGTGCTGCCTGAGATCGCCGCGCGCACCGGCGCAACGTTCAACTACATCCCCTGCCTGCTCGGCGGCATCTTCAAGGCGACCGGCAACCAGGCTCCGATGATGGCGTTCAACGGCATCAAGGGAAAACTGGATTATGACGGGCTGGAGATGCAGCGCTTTATCAAGAAGCACAACCTCTCCAAATTCGCCATGAACCCGCACTTCCCGGTCATCACACTTTTGATGATGCGCGGCGCCATCGCAGCTGAGATGGACGGTCGGCTCATGGAATATGTCGATGCGGGCGTTGCCCATATGTGGGAAGAGGGCCTCAAGATGGATGACCCGGAGGTTTATGCAGCGGCGATGACCAAGGCGGGTTTTGATGGCGCAGACCTGTTGGCTCGCACACAGGACCCGGCCGTGAAGCAGAAGCTTGTGGACAATACGTCTGCGGCGGTCGAACGTGGAGCCTTCGGCATTCCCACCTTTTATGTCGGCAAGGAGATGTTCTTCGGCAAGGAACGCCTCGGCCAGATGGAAGAGGAAATCATGGCGTCCTGACTTTCGGGCCCCCTGACGTTAGGCCAATGAAAAGGAGCACAGCAGATGAGCCAGCACGCATATGAACCCACGCCCACCACGCGTGGCCGGTTCAACTATCTGAAGCCCACCGCTGAGTCATCGCTTTACCGCAATGGCAAGGTGCTCATGCAGCGTGCCACCGATGGCAACACAGCAGGGTCAACGGGCGTTGATGTGGACAAGCACATGCTCACTGTTCACAACGCCCGCTTTGCCGATCCCGGTGCGTTCACCTGCAAGCGCAACGGCTTCGAGCTGCTGGACCGTCCCTTGGCCACGCATGATCTGGATTTCATGGATCATCGCGATGTGCTCAGCCGCTACTACGCGGAGTGCGAGGAGATCGTTCGCTCTGCGACGGGCGCGCGGGCTCTGGCCTTTGATCATAATGTGCGGTCTGCCGGCGGACATAAAAGTGGCAAGGCTGTGTCCGGTGGTCAGAATGTGCAGGAACCGGCACACATCATTCATGGCGACTACACTCTGACATCGGCACCAGATCGACTGAGGCAGCTGGGTCAGGCGCCTGGCATCAATGACACACTGCGCGATGTGCTTGCTTCCGGCGAAACGCTGCTGTCTGACGCCGACATTGAAAAGGCGCTCGCGCCGGGTGGCCGGTTTGCCATCATCAATGTCTGGCGCAATATACTGGCTGAGCCCGTGGCCACGCACCCGCTGGCCCTGTGCGACAGCCAGACGGTGGCACCGGATGATCTGGTGGTGTTTGAAATCCACTACGAGGACCGCATCGGCGAAAACTATTTTGCCAAGGCCTCTGACGCTCACCGCATGTATTACTTCCCGCAGATGACCCGTGACGAAGCGCTGCTCATCAAGCAATGGGATTCAGCCGGGCCGCTGGCCCAGACCAAAGGCCGGTCCGGTGATGGCACCGATCCGGACGCCCCGTGCACGTTCAGTTTTCACACGGCGTTTCATGATGATGATACCGCCGAAGACGCGCCGGACCGCTGGAGCATCGAAGTGCGCTGCATCGTGATCTACGACTGAACCCGGTACCCTAGAAGTGGCTGGTGCGATCACGCCAGTCAGGGCGGGGGCGTTCGGTCGGCTCGACCGATGCAGTTCCCAGATAGATGAAACCGGCAATGCGCTCATTGCGACCAAGCCCCAGAACTGCGTCCACCAGCGGGTTGGCGCTGCACCATTCAGTCACCCATTGGCCTGCATAGCCCATGGCGTGGGCAGCAATGAGCATATTCTGGCAGACAGCACCTGCCGATAGCTCCTGTTCCCATACCGGTATCTTGTGGCCATAGGTGACGTTGGATACGACACACACCACAACCGGCGCGCGGGTCAGGCGGCCTCTTTCAAGGCCGAGCCGTTTCTCCTCTGCTGCAGGCACCTGCTTCTGGACAATTCGGGCGAGTTCCTCCCCAAATCGTACGCGCGCGTCACCGGTGAAGACGATGAAGCGCCAGGGGCCAAGCCTGCCATGGTCCGGCACGCGGGCGGCAAGGCGCAAGAGATCATCAAGCTCGCTCTTGCCGGGCCCAGGCGCTGTCAGATGCCGGGCCAGTGTTGATCTGCGGTTTGCAAGAAGATCAAGCGTCTCGACCGAGGGGCGTGTTGCTCTGGGCTGGTCACTACAGTCGGGCACCGCAAACGGATCACTCACATTCAGGTTCCCCGGTAAAAGACTAAGAGCGGCGACACCGGCCCGCCTGCTTCGAGACGGACCGGTGTGGTGTGCTGTTTCAGGTTCTTATCCGTCAGTGGCAACTGCCCTACAGATTGTAGAGCGCCTTGACGTTGTCACGTGTGATCTTGTTGCGCGCATCGACGGGGTGATTGGCAAACATCTCGTTGAGCACATCGGCGGAGTGTGGCCAGGTCGAATCCGTATGCGGATAATCTGATCCCCACATCAGTCGATCATCACCAATCATCTCACGTGTCAGGATTGCAGCCTGATCGTCCTCGATGGTGGCGTAGAACTGTCGCTTCCAGATGTCAGCGGCAGGTTCATAGGTCGATTCTGACGGGTTCTGCGCCGCTTCGCGCTGCCAGCCCTGGTCCACACGATCCAGCCAGTATCCGACCCAGCCTGCATTGAACTCGGCAACCACAATCTGCAGCGTTGGGTGTCGCTGGCAAACCCCTCGGCACATGAATTCAATCAGGGTTTCATGGATCAAGGAGGCTGTGCCCGCATAGACCGCGATCATGTCGCGTGCGGCGGCTTCCTTGACGGAATTGGGGATGTGCGAAAAGCAGCCCACATGGACGGAGACCGGGATTCCTGCCTCTGCGGCGCGCGCCCAGATAGGATCGTAGATTTCATCGCAGTAGCGCGTGCCTTTGGGTGCGTTGCTGGGAATGACGACGCCCTTGTAGCCTTTGGCAATCACCCGATCGAGTTCAGCCACAGCAGCCTCGGGGTCCTGCACCGGCAGAGCGGCAAGACCATGCAGTCGTCCGTTCGATGCGGCACAGTGATCAAACAGCCAGTCATTGTAGTTCTTCTGGTGTGCAATCAGCAGGTCCGTGTTGCGATAGGCAAACATGGAGAAGTAGCCGGGATAGAGAATTTCTATCGCCAGACCATCGATGTCCTGATCATCACCGCGCTTGGCGCCGTCCACCAGGCCGGGGCGCATCGCAGCGTATCCGCCGGTGAAGTAGGCCTGGATTTCCGGGTCTTCAATCGTCCCGGTGTCGGGCTTGTGGCCATGCTTGCGGCCGATCGGCTCCTTGCGATCAAGGCGTGTTGCCGCCAGGCCCATACGCGCCACGTTGACGCCCGCATCACCCCTGGCGGGAATGAAGATGGTATCTCCCTTGCCCTTTTCACTGACGATACGTGGCGCATCGTCACCAAAACGGTCCGCCAGACCGGCAAAGACGCCGGGGCCCTCAATGACATGGCTGTCTGCTGAAATCGGACGTTCATCCATAGGTGTTTTCCTCCAGATCGGCCGCCTGTCCGCGCCTTCAGCGCTTGGACAGATGCGGCGACAATTGATTTTCTTCAGCGGCTTTTTGATATCCGTCGCAGCGAGACTATCGTTATTATAATTATAGTCAATAAGGAAAACGACTCAGCCGTCAGCCAACGCGCAGCGCCAAGGGCGTGCGCGCCATGTGCAGGGCACAGCGTTGGAATGCATAAAATCAGGCCTAATCAGGCGCGCGGCTTTTTTGCGTATTTGCGGACCGCAGCCTCAATGGCGCCGGTTGTCAGCGTGAGAAGGATGTCGTGCGCCTGGTCGATGTCGCCCTTCTCGCGATCAAACAGTGCCCCGGCATTGGTGCCCATGTTCATGAGCAACTGCACCACGACCCTCGCAATGTCCGGTGGCAGATCATAGGTCGCACATGCCTTCTTGGTGATGTAGTCAACATATCCCCCGCGGGCCTCTGAGCGCATATCCGTCATCACCTGGGCGATTTCGGGTTCCTGCAACAATTGCTGGATAATGTTGCCGCGCGCCTGAATGTGCTCGAGCGTATGGCGGGACGCCATGCGGATCAGGTCTTCCAGCGTTTCGGCTTCCTTGGCAATTTGTGCGTCCCGCGCGCGACGCATATTCACCTCACGCACCAGCACCGCTTTCAGCAGAGCCATGCGATTGGGGAAGTAATTGTACATCAACGGTTTGCTGACGCCTGCGTTCTGCGCCAGGCGATCCATGGTCAGTGTGGCAATGCCGTGATCCCGCAGATAGGCAACGGCAGATTCCAGCAGCATGTCCTTGCGCTCTTCAGGCTGCAGCCGTTTCCGGTCAGATTTTTTTGCCGCTTCACTCACAGGGTCGATGCCTTGTTCCTGATCCCAAACACAAAAGGCGCATGGAGAAGACCTAGCAGACCGTGCAGGTGATTGCAGAGTTGTTCAACTGTCGAATGCGGACGACCTGGCCAAGCCCGCGCCACAGTTGCCTTACGTGACGGGTAACCGGGACCTCAAGACACCTGCAACTTGTCCTTCAATTCCCGGGCGAGCAGATCGAACACCACCCTGATACGCCGGTTGGTCCGAAGCTCCCGGTGCGTCACCAGCCATACAGGAAAGTCGATGGACGGCAGGTCCGGGAATACTTTTTCGATTCCCGGCGTGATGTCGCACATGGCACCGGGCACCAGCGCCATACCGTAACCCGCCTTGAACATCTCCCAGACCACGGCGCCGCTGTCGCTGGCGAAGAAACAGTTTTCCGCCTGGAAGGGCAGTCCGTGATTATGCAGCGTGGCGAGCATGGTCCCGGTATCAAGGTCACTGATGAACGCGTGCTCCGTGAGATCACGTGGCGTGCTTGGGCGACCGGCGCGGTCGAGATAGGCCGTCGCTGCATGGAGGCTTGCGCGAAAGTCACCGACATGGCGTGCAATCAGCTCGGGCTGGTCCGGCCGAACATGACGCACGGCGATATCCGCATCGCGCTGCATCAGATTCTGAATCTCGCTTGACGCGACGATACGGATGCGGATGCCCGGAGCGGTTTCGCGCAGCCGCAGAAGTATCTCCGGCATGATGGTGACGCCAAAAAGATCGGTTGCCGTGATGGTCACATCACCTGAGATGTCCTGCGACTGGCGATCAGCAGACATCGAGATCAGCGTCGCGGCCTCGCCCATGGCCCTGACATGGTCCATTAGGTCGCGGCCCGCCTCCGTGAGGGTCAATCCCCGCACGCTGCGCTCGACGAGCGTGACCCCCAGCGTGTCTTCAAGGGCGGATATCTGCCGACCGATGGTTGGCTGCGTTGTTTTCAACACCCGTGCTGCACCACTGAAGGAGCCCTCTTCGGCGGTCGCCAGAAAAGCCCGTATCTGGTTCCAATCAAAGGATATTGCCTGCCAGTTCATATATAGGCGTATAGCAGATGGACGAATTTCGGCAATGCAACATTCGCTGACGCATGGATATACCGCTCTCTACCTGTAAACGCGTCGTGACCCGAGAGTGCCATGAAGACCATCACCACACGCGAATGGACCCTGCTTGGGTTCATTCTTGTCTATTCCTTTGTGCCGACATTTGGCGGTCTGGTGCGCATCGCTGATCTGGCAGGCGTTGTGACCATCATGCCGGACAACCCGCGCGCCCTCGCTGCCCCCCTGCCCGTGGTGCTGCACATATTGAGCAGTTTTCTGTTCTGCCTCGCAGGCGCGCTGCAATTCCTGCCAAGCGTGCGGCGGCACCATCCAGATGTACATCGCGCGGTAGGCCGGGTGGTTGCGGCGGCTGGATGTATCAGCGCCGCGACCGGTCTTTGGATGACCCATGCCTTCATGTTCCCCGCTGAGCTTCAGGGACTGCTGCTCTACTGGACCCGGATTTTTCTCAGTGTGTGGATGGTCGGTCTGATCGTATGGGCTGTCATCGCGGTCAGGTCACGCAATGTCCGCGGACACAGCGCCGCCATGCTTCGTGCCTATGCGATCGGTCAGGGCGCTTCTACGCAGACTGTTCTTGGCATCGGCTGGGCCATAGTGATGGGGGCAGAACTTCTGGGACCCGCGCGGGATGTGATGATGGTCCTCGCGTGGGCGTTGAATCTGCTGCTTGCAGAACTCCTGATCCGCACGACACGCGCATCCCGGCCGGTACAGGCATGAGCAGGCTGACCGAGACGCTGACGGCTGGAAACGTCAGGATTGCCCTGCTCGCCGGTGCGGTGTGCCTTGCCCTGGCCGTTGGCGGGCAAGGCCTCGCGGGCCACGTGGCATCTGCCTTGGATCTTCCAGGTCTCACACGCGATGGACTTGCGTTGCCGCTTCTCCTCGCGATCCTTTTGATTTACGTGGCACTGCTGGCCTGCCCCTTCGTGCCCGGTGCCGAAGTCGGACTGATGTTGCTGGTCTTTTTCGGCGCTGATCTGGCTGCTCCCGTGTACCTGGCAACTGTCGCGGCCTTGTGCCTGTCTTTCCTTGTCGGGCGGCAGATACCGGACGCGGCCGCAGGAGCATTTCTGCGGAGAATGGGCCTTGCCCACGCCGCTGAGGCGCTTGTTGCCTATGGCAGTGACCCTCAGGCGAGCGGACGCCGCAGCTGTGTCCGGTGGCGGACTGGACTGTCCCACTGGGTCTCCCGGGCCATTGCTTTTCGCGGTCTGACCCTTGCGGTCCTGATCAATACCCCCGGCAATGTCGTACTCGGTGGAGGTGGCGGGATTGCGCTGACCGTCGGCCTTGGCCGGCTGATGCCGTTTCGAGGGTTTCTTGTCAGTGTCGCCTTGGCTGTGGCCCCCGCACCGCTCTTCTTCGGCCTGATGGGCTGGATCTCTGGCTAGGGACCACAGTCGGCATCCATATGAGAGGCTTCATCGATGCTACGAGACGATCGCCACGTTGCAGTTGCGGGACACCCAGTCGCGGAATTTTGCCACGTCGGGAAACGAGATGCTTCCATAACCCAGCTTGATGAGGCCGAGCGCCGTGAGATCTTTCAGCGCCTTGCTGAGGGAGACTCGGGAGATGCCGATCATGTCCGCGAGATCTTCCTGCCGGCACTGGACGTGTCCGTGCTGGCCTGCCGTCAGGTCCATTGAGTACAGGGTCTTTGCCACCCGCTCGCGCAGGGGCAGGCGGCGGATTGAATCCAGCACGTCGAGCAGAAAGTGCGAGCGGGCGAGGGTGATGGACAGCAGGGTTTCGAGCAGACCCGGCTCATCCTCACACAGGGCCCGAAAACGGGCAGCGGACAGCTGGTAGATTTCTGTCGGGCCGATGGCAACAAAATCCTGGGTGCGGGGAATATCCGTGAACAGGGTGACTTCACCGAAAGTCTGGCCCGGACCCAGCACCGACATCATCACGAAGGTGCCGTCTTCGCCAAAGACGCCCATCTGTCCTGCCCCGGACTTGATGATGGACAGGCCAGACCGCGTGTCGCCTCGGCTCTGGATCAATTGTCCGTTGGTGAACCTGGAAACTGTGGCCTCGTTCCGCACACGATCAGCAATGTCTGGCGCCAGCATTTCCATGAACGGGCGAGTGTTGAACTGAAGGAGGTCTCGCATGATGATTAAAATGTAAATTACTTAACATTTAAGGGCAATCTCCGATGCTACCCATTGGCTCAAGGTCATAAGAACCAGGCTAGGGAGACCCGCCATGCAGCCGGAAATCATCGCAATTGTCGCCATCCTTCTCGGATTTGTGCTTCTTGAAATCCTCTTCACGGGTTTTTTCAAAAAGCCCGGCCAGAACCGCGGAGACGCGATCGTGGAAATCGTATCCACGGGCGTTCTGTCTGCCTTTACCCAGCCATTTGTTCTGGCGGGCGGGGCCGTGGTCGCTGCCTTCATTGCACCCGACGCCGCAGGCATTCTCAAGGATTGGCCGTTCCTGGCGGTCTTCGCGCTATTCCTGATTTTCGACGACATGACCCAGTACTGGTGGCACCGGTTGTCGCACTCGGTGCCTGCGCTCTACAAGCTGCACCGGCCGCACCACAATGCACCCTACATGTCGATCCGCATCGTGTACCGGAACAATCTCTTCTACTACCTGCTGATGCCAGGTCTGTGGCTCTCCGGCGCGCTCATCTTCATGGGCGGCGGCTGGGTCTATGCGGTGTACATCGTCATCAAGATGACGGTCATCTATGGCGCGCACTCAGACGTTCGCTGGGATGCCCCGCTCTACAAGATCAACTGGCTGTCCCCGGTCATGTGGGTGGTCGAGCGGACCATCTCCACACCCGCCACGCATAGTGCGCACCACGGCAAACACGCAGCGGATGGTGTCACAAACTACAAGGGCAATTTCGGCAACCTGCTGTTCTTCTGGGACGTGCTGTTCGGCACCGCCAAGATCACCCGTCAGTACCCAGAAGAAATCGGCGTCGAAAACCTGCCGGACACAAGCATCGCAGAACAGCTTCTGTGGCCCATCATCAGCACCACGCCGTCACCGGTGCCGGTGACATCAACACCCGCAGTGGAGAATTAGACCATGCGCACTTTTCGCCAACGCCTAGCCGGCCACGCCACCCGTCTGCTTCTGGTCAGTTTTCTGGCAGCTCCCGCCGCGCAGGCAACCGAGCCTCCTGCCACACCCCAGCCTTTGACCCAGGCGCAGGCTGAGACCATCTTTGACTACGCCTACCCTTTGGTGGTGATGAAGAAGAGCCAGGACGTCATGTTCACGGTCCCGTTCCGTGAGCGGTCCGTTCCCAATCACTTCATCCATTTCAAACGCCTTGCCCAGCCTCAGAACCGTGCTGTGGTTCTGGGCAACCGCAATACGCTCTACAGCGTTGGCTGGGTTGACCTCAGCAAGGGCCCGGTTGTGTTTGAAATTCCAGACATGGGTGATCGCTACTATGTGATGCCGCTCATCGACGCTTGGACCAATACGTTCAAGAGCATTGGCTCGCGCACCACAGGTCAGGATGCTCAGAAGTATTTTCTGGTGAACAGAGCCTGGACCGGTGACGTGCCGGAGGGATATGAGAAAGTTGTCAGCCCGACCAACATGGTCTGGATCACGGGCCGCATTCAGGCGGACTCACCGCAGGATGCAGCAGCCGTCGGCAAGCTTCAGGATGCCTATGTGCTGATGACATATGCACAGGCTCAAGGTGGCGATGATCCGTTTGCTGACTATGTGCCCGCCTATGAAGCAACCAAAGTCGGCAAGCCCATCCCCTATTCCCTGCGGATGCCTGCGAACGCCTACTTCAATGGTTTTCTGGATGTCTGGGCCGACAACGCTTCGCCCGCTGACGATGCAGACATGGTTGCCCTCCTTGCGTCCATCGGCATGACACCAGAGGCCGCCATCGCTTTTGAAGATCTGGACCCGCAAATACAGGAAACCCTGGCCAGCGGTGCCGCCGCCAAGCAGGCGGTCTATGTCAAAGCGTTCTACGAAGGCACCAAGCAGGACGGTTCATGGATCTTCAATGTGGAGCGCATGGGAACCTGGGGTACGGACTATGGACGTCGTGCCTACTGGGCCATGTGGGGCCTGGGGGCCAATCTTGTGGAAGATGCGGTCTATGCCGTGTCGCAGCTAGATGCAGACGGTGAACCATTGAATGGCAACAATATCTATCGGCTTCACTTTGAAGCTGATGATCTGCCGCCCACATCCGCCTTCTGGTCTGTCACTTTGTATGACGAAGAGGGATATCTGGAGGCCAACGCGCACAACCGGTATTCCCTGGGCAGCCAGCACAAACCTATGACCAACGAAGACGGCAGTGTCGATATCGTCCTGTCACGCGCAGCACCGGAGGACGGCGCCAACTGGGTGCCGACGCCTAAAGGCAACTTCAAGACCCTGCTGCGCATCTACTGGCCGGGTGACGATGTGCTGGGCGGCGACTGGACGCCTCCCCCGCTGACCCGCGATAGCTCTTCTTAGAAAAACCATGCGCAGCACGACAGTCTGATCTTTCGGTGTTGCGCATGGCTGGTCTGATTTGCGACGCGTCACGCCATGTGCGATCAAATCGCCATCATGACGATGCCCGCACCAGCCAGCGTCTGCGGTGTTTACACCAGTACGGACCACGCTTTCTCAAAGCAGCCGGTTGACGAGATCACGCTCGTGGCCGGGCTCGGAGTGGCAGGCGACTGCCACAAGGGCGCGCAGGTCAGGCATCGCTCCCGTGTCGCAGCCGACCCGACCCAGCCCAATCTCAGGCAGGTGCATCTCATGCATGCGGAGCTTTTCGACGAGCTTCAGCCTGACTTCGACATCATCGGTGGCGACCTTGGCGAAAACATCACCACGCGCGGCATCGACATTCTGTCCTTGCCGACCGGTACGACGCTGAAGATCGGCGCATCAACCCTCGTGAGCCTCACCGGTCTTCGCAATCCCTGCCAGCAGATCGAAGCGTTCCGGCCGGGACTGCTCAAACGCGTGGCTTACAAGGATGCAGACGGGCATCTGATCCGAAAAGCAGGCGTGATGGGTGTTGTGATGCTGGGCGGCAGTGTCCGTCCGGGAGACAGCATCGACGTCTCGCTGCCTCCCGCGCCGCATGTGCCGCTTGACCGGGTTTAACGCGGCGGCATGCGGATGCCGCCGTCGAGACGGATGGCCTGTCCATTGAAGTAGGTGTTGCGGACCAGCTCCATTACGAAGCTGGCAAACTCAGGCGGGTTGCCCAGACGTTTTGGGAACGGCACCGAGGCGGACAGACCTTGCAGCACTTTCGGCGGCGCGGCCTGCATGGGCGGCGTTGCAAAAATACCGGGCATGATGGAATTCACGCGAATGCCCAGATCCATCATGTCGCGGGCCATGGGCAGCACCAGACCATTCACACCGGCCTTGCCGGAGCCGTAGCCGACCTGACCCATTTGCGCGTCCTGTGCAGCGACGGACGCCGTCAGCGTGATGACGCCGCGCTCGCCATCTTCGTTGGGCTCAAGAGACGCCATGCCCAAGGCAGACAGGGAGGCCACCCGGTAGCTGGCCACGAGAATGCCGTTGATGGAGTAGGCATAGTCCTCCGTCGGAAAGCGCATGAACTCACCGGTTTCCCGGTTGCGGCCGACGGTTTTCTTGCCGCCCTTGGATGTCATGGCGCAGTGGACGCAGATGCGTTCCTGACCATGGGCGGCGCGGACTTTTTCAAACCCCGCAATGACGCTGTCTTCGTCGGTCACATCAACCTTGCAGAAGATGCCGCCGATGGATTTGGCCATCGCTTCGCCTGCTTCTTCGTTGAGATCAAAGATCGCTACCTTGACGCCTGCATCCCCCAACGCCTGCGCGCTGGCTTTGCCAAGTCCCGATGCGCCGCCGGTGACCACGGCAGCTGTATTGCTGTCTATCTGCATGTTTTCGTTCCCTGTACGGAGTTTTTTTAGAGTATGTAGCCGTCGCCGGTTGCGCGGATGGTGATGTCACCCAATGACACGCCCCAAGGCTGATCAATGGCCATGACGATGGCATCTGCGATGTAGCCAGGATCAAGCACAGCATATTCCGCGCTTTGCGGGTCCGCCTGCTCTGCGGACAACTGACCTTCGGCATATTTGCCCATGGTCTCGCCATAGCTCAGCGCATTCTGGCCGAGGATACCAACGACCGCGTCGGGATTGACGACGCCTGTGCCAAGGGCTGTGCCCGGCACGCCTGTCGGCTTGATGATGGTGACCTTGATCTTGCCCTGTGCCTCGACGCGCAGGGACTCGGAGAGGTAGTTCACAGCTGTCTTGGTGGCTTGATACACGCCGGAGCCAAGCACCGGAAAATTGCCGTAGATCGACGATAGGTTGATGACGTGGCCGCGGCCCTGCGCCATCATCTGGTCATAGACCGCCGAGATGCCGTTGAGGACGCCCTTGATATTGACGTCAATACAGCGTGACCACTGGTCGGCAGCGACTTCATGGTCAGCGAAGAAGGCCAGCGGCATGGTGCCCGCATTGTTGATCATCACATCGATGGCGCCGTAGGTATCAACGGCCTGCTTCGCCAGCGCCCGCATCTGATCAAGGTCAGCGACATTCGCGGCGATGCCAGTTGCGGTTGCTCCGGCATCTGTCACCTGCTTCACCGTGTCCGCCAGTGCAGCTTCATCAATATCGGCACACACCATTTTGGCACCGCGCGCTGATGCCTTCAGCGCCACCAAGCGACCAAAGCCGCCGCCGGCGCCGGTCACCACAATGACCTTATTCTCCACATGATTTGTCATAAGTATGCCTGCCTCCCCATCGCTGTTTTGCCGGGAAGATTGGCACGCAGATGCGTGCTGGCCAAACCTGTCAGGCCTGACGCAGGGGACTCCGCGATAAAACAGTGGTTACTTCAGGGTGGCTTAGGACCTGTAGGTCATCGGACCGCGTCTTACCTCGGGGAAGCGGTCATCCGGCTTGCGCTTGCGCGCTTCCACATCACGCGGATGCACCGCCTCGCCGCACTCGCTGCAGTGGATAACAGCATGGAAGTCATGACCGCAGGTCTTGTGACGACGCAGAATGGGCGCGCCGGCGGCATCTGAATAATGCTCATCGCCCCAGTCCAGCAGAGCAATGATGGCCGGATAGAGGCCAAGGCCCTTTTCAGTGAGGCGATATTCAGAGCGCGGCGGCTTGTCCTGATACTGGCGCTGGGTGAGCACGCCGTGCTCCTCAAGCAGTTTCAGGCGGTTGGCGAGCGTGGTGCGCGAAATGCCCAAGCGCTTTTGAAAGTCGTCAAACCGACGCACACCGAGAAACACGTCACTGAGAATGACGAGGGTCCACCGGTCTCCCAGAACGACGGATGTGCGGGCCATGGAACATTGCTGCTCGGGGAGGTCTTCCCATCTCATTTTCGGTCTCCTGGCCGCGGGTCGCCCACCGCCCTGTTGATTTTTGACGCTCCTTATAGCGCAGTGACTCGACTTAGTCCAGATATTGGACTAACATGCTTCGACTAGTGGATCCCGACAACCGGACAGGACCGTCATCATGCCCGCAGCTGCGCCCTTCAACCCGGAAGACATTGCAAACGCCAAATACACCGAACGGCCCGTCAAAGAGGGTGTCACGACCAAGAAGCTGATCTGCGCGGCCTGTGACATCGCCTGCACGGTGGTTGGTGAAGTGCAGAAGGGCCGGGTCACCAAAGTGCGGTCGTCTGACAATCCCATCTTCCGCGACAACATCTGCATGAAGGGCATCATTGCGCCCAAGGGCCTGGCCCACCCCAACCGCGTTCTCCACCCCATGAAGCGCGTCGGCGAGCGTGGCTCGGGCAAGTTCGAGCGGGTGAGTTGGGAAGACGCGCTCAGTGATATTGGGACGCGCCTCAAGAAGGTCATTGCCGATCACGGACCGGAAGCGTGGGCCGTCTCCACCAGCCAGTGGAACACATCGACAGACCACGGTCTTGGCCGCCGCATCATGAACCATGTGGGGTCACCCAACTGGATCAGCGGCGTGGCGCTGTGTGCGGGCAACACGGCCGCTATCAATCGCTTTACCTATGGGTGGTTCCCGTTTGGCGACTTTGCCAACACCAAGTGCATTGTGCTGATGGGCCATAACCCGCGCCGGCATAGCTGGACGCCGCTCTACAACTCCATCCGTGGCGCACAGGCAAAAGGCGCGAAGCTCATCGTTATGGATCCGCGCCGCAGCTCCAGTGCGGAGCGCGCAGACATCTGGCTGCCGCTCAAAGTGGGCAGTGACGCGGCCATGATGTTCGGCTGGCTCAAGGTCATCATTGACGAAGAGCTGTACGACAAGGAGTTCGTCAAGAACTGGACCATCGGCTTTGAAGACCTGAAGAAGCGCGTCGACGAATTTCCGCTGGAACGCGTTGCGAAGCTGACGGGCTGTGATCCTGAAATGATTGCGGAAGCGGCCCGGGTTTATGCTACTAGCGGCCCCGCGGTCATTCCCTGGACGCCGATCACCGACATGCAGCGCAACAGCACGTCCGGCATCCGTCTGCAGACCATCCTGCGGTCGATCTGCGGCAATGTGGATGTGCCCGGCGGTGAACTGCTGCAGGGCTTCAACCCGGACATCATCAACGAATCCGAAATTGAAATGCACCACGTGCTTTCGGACGAACAGAAGATGAAGCAGCTGGGGTCCAGGGATCACCCGGCCTTCACGTATCGCGGCCAGCTCCCGTTCCGCGAACCGACCAAGCGCGTCTATGGACAGGAATACGCCAACCTCGTGATGGGCTGCCACATGGCCACACCGTCCGAGACGTTCAAGGCAATGGCGGGCGAAGGCGACTATCCGGTGAAGGCGTTCTTCTTCCTGGGGAACAACCCCTTGCTGAGTTACGCCAACATGCCGCTGATTGAAAAAGCGATGATGAACCAGGATCTCGTCGTCGCCCACGAGCAGTTCATGACGCCTTCTGCTCAACTGGCCGACTATGTGTTGCCGGCGGACAGCTGGCTCGAGCGCCCGTGGCTGCACGACATGTTCGGCTGGATGTCCACGGTGCGTTTCTCTGAAAAGGCCATGGACCCTCCCGGTGAATGCCGCAGCACGTTTGAGTTCTGGAAAGGCATTGCTGGTTCGCTCGACCGTCCCGAGCTTGTGCCCTGGGACACGCTGGAAGATTTCTACGACTACCGCGTCGCACGCACCGGCAATACATGGGATGAGCTTGTAAAAACGGAAGTGCACTTCAAGAAGCCCGCCTTCCGCACCTATGAAAAGACTGGCTTTGCGACTCCAAGTGGCAAGGTGGAGCTGAAGTCATCCATTCTGGAAGACCTCGGCTTTGATCCCCTGCCCTACTTCCGAGAGGATCCGCCGCATGACAAAGACTATCCGCTGAAGATGTTCACCGGTGTGCGCGAGGATGGATTCTTCCAGACCGGCCACCGGCACATCCCGGAAATGCGCGCGCGCCATCCCGAGCCGGAAATCTTTCTCAATGAAAAGACAGCCAAAGCGGCTGGCGTCACCGAAGGCGAATGGGTGACCGTTGAAAACCAGCTGGGGCAAATCAAGGCCAAGTTGGCGATCAAGGATGCCATGCCGGACGACCTTGTGCGTGTGCCCCATGGATGGTGGAAACCGGAAATGCAGCAGGGCACAGGCCACTTGAGTGGGGCCCTGGACTATGGCGACTCTCAACTGTGTCGTGATGATGCGGACTACCTCGACCGCGAACAGGGCATCCCGCATATCAAAGGCATCCCATGTCGGGTAGTCCCGCTTGTGGCTGAGGCGCCTGCGTCGAAACCAGCTGAAGCCTCACAGCCAGTCATGGAGCCCGCAGAATGAGCGTTAGCGACAAGGACATCCGCAAGAAGGAACGCAGTGCGCGTTTGATGGTCTGGATGGCGGCACGCAGTTCACGCAATCAGACCTTCATCGACAGGCTGTGCCGCGCGCTCATTGTGCGCGCAACAACAGTTGCGCCGGAGGATGACTTCATGCGGGACCCGCTCATCGACAACGATGAGGGGTTTGATCCCGACGAACTGGATCGCTACCAGCGCGGCGAGACGGCATAGCCGTCACCGCAATCGATGTTCACCGCAAAAGCGTCCGGCTTACTCGCCGGGCGCTTTTGTCGTTATGAGCAACTGGGTGAAATAGTCCGTGCCCAGCACCAGATTGTCGATGGAGATGCGTTCATTGGTGCCATGAATGGTAACAATATCTTCCGACCCGACAATGAAGGGATTGAAGCGGTAGGCATCGTCGGCCACCTTCGCGTAGTGCTTGCTGTCCGTACCGGCGACGGTCAGGCCAGGGGCAATTATAACGTCGCCGAGAACATCACGCGAGGCGCTGGCAAGGGAAGCAAACCCCTCTGCTGACGTGCTTGCGACCGGCGATGCATTGCCGCCACGCGGTCGGGTACGCACTTCAATGTCTGGCCCCACTGCCTGCTCTACATGGGCCACCACCGACTCGACTGTATCGCGCGGATGCAGGCGAAAGTTCACCGTCGCGATTGCGTTGATGGGCAGCACGTTCTCCTTGATGCTGGCGGACAGCATGGTGGGGGCTGTCGTCGTCCGCAACATGGCGTTGCCCGCAGGCAGACCCGTCAGCATGTCTTCAATCATGCCGCCAAAGAGCCACTGATTGGCAAAAGCCATACGCTGGGTAAACGGCATGTGGCGCGCCAGCGTGCCGTAGGCTTCACCGCTGATGCCTTCCAGGCCACCGGGCACCGGCGCGTTCTTCAGCTTGACGATCGCATCAGCCAGAAGGGTCACCGCTGAGTCCTGCGGCGGCATGGAGGAGTGGCCACCTTGCGCCGTAGCGACGAGGTCAAGGGTGACATAGCCCTTCTCCGCCACGTTGATCATGGCAACCTTCTGATCAAGCCCGGGGATGATGCCATCCAGCACGAAGGAGCCTTCATCCACAGACCATGCAAGCCGCACACCTTCTGCCTGCAGATAGTCAACCACGCCGGCCGCCCCCGTGCCGCCACCGATTTCTTCGTCGTGGCCGAAGCTGAAATAGACAGTGCGTTCGGGCTGAAAGCCGCGCTCCAGCAACAAGGTTGCGGCTTCCATCATGGCGATGATGGCACCCTTGTTGTCCAGTGCGCCGCGTCCCCATACATAGCCGTCTTCAATAACGCCGGCGAACGGGTCCTGCTTCCACAAATCCTCCGTACCGGGAATAACGGGCACCACATCATAGTGCGCTGTGAGCAACACCGGTTTGACGCCGGTGTCCTTACCTTCCCATTTCATCAAGATGGTCTGCTCTGCAATGAGCGTCCGGTCCATTGCCGCATGGACGGCCGGGTAGGTCTGTTCAAACCAGGCGATAAACGCATCAAATGCCTGACGGTCGCCGGGCTGCGGGTCCTGCCGTGAGATAGTCCTGAACTGCATGGCCTGGGAGAGGCGTTGCGCCAGCACATCCGGGTCCGGGCTGTGGGTGACAAGCTCGCGTTGCTCCAGGGCGGGCGGGGTGTACATAAAGGTTCGGATGAGAACCACAGCCACCAGCACGATAAGCACGGCGACCACGCCAAGGAGCACATTTTTCATTTTTATTTGTCCGGTTTGTTGCCACAGGTGGCGCAAAACCTAGCAAGGGGCGCGGGTCGGCGAAACCCTTACCCGGATGCTGCGCCTGCTCAGTTGAGCGGGACACTAAATTTCAGTGAAACGCCGAGGATTTTTGCGTCGGTGCCGATGCCATCATATGAGCCGGACACTGACAGTGATTGCCCCGCCTCATTGCGCCAGTCCAGCCCGTAGCCAAGCCGCGCACGCAACCCACTCACTTCTTTGGCAAGGGAGCCATCGGAGTAAAGCCCGTCGTCCCCAAACACATAGGCGCCTTCAAGGCTTACAAACGGGTCCAGCCGGTCGCCCGCCTCAAACAGATAGGAATACCCAATGCGCGGGCCAGCCGTCACCTCGCCCTGCGACACGCTCTGACCGGGAATGTCGATGCCCAGACTGTCCGTATAGCGTTTCTGGGTTTCGCGCAGATAGGCCAGCGAGATGGTCGGCTGGATGGACCAGTCCTCATAGGCGAAGTCGCCAATGAAAGCACCGCTGCCGAGCCAGCGGGTGGTGTCGAACGTGTCGGTATAGGTACCAAGGGGCGTGATGTCATTGCGTGACTTGCCCCAGGCGAACCGGATATCGGCGAACAGGCTTTCATCCAGACGGAATGTGGCATACGGCCCTGCCATCCAGCCGCGGCCGGTCACCTTGCCTCCGCCTGTATCCTGCTCCTGGCGGAACCAGTCATATTGTACCAGTGCACCCAGCAGAATTTCTGGTGTCACCAGCTGGTCCGCGCCCGCATAAACGACACCGAAGGTGCCTTCGGACTGGCGGTCATCAAAGCCTGCGATTGTGCCCTCGATCCAGACTGTACGTTTGTCGAGATCGAGCACTGGCCGTTTGCCATCCGGCGCATCGTCGTTCGCACCAAGCCGCTTTTCTGCGCCCGGTAAGGTGCGCGTCACAGCCGCGCCCCAGCCATGGGAAGACGCGAAGTTCAGCGTCTCGCCGGAAAACGCCGCCTGCAAGGGCACGGGTATGGGTCCCGAAAGGCCGAATGCGGACAAGGACCCGGTCGTGCCGCTGCCGCCCGCATTGTTGCTGAAGCGTCCCGTTCGACGACTGGAGCCAGGCTGGTTGGACAGCAGGAATGTGCCGCGCGCGCCCAGGAAGTCCGCGATCATGCGCGAGGTTGCGGCGCGGCTCTCCACAAGGACGAATGTACAGACCACGGTCTCGCCCCCGGCCAGCACGATGGTGGCGGATGCGCTGGGCACATCGGCGGAAGAATCGCTGTCGTTGCAACTGATCGCAGTGATGCCATAGCCCAGCGCCGCAAGATTGGCTGCGGTGACCGAGTGCGTGCCGACGGGAACGGCAGTGATGGTGAGCGTTGCCACCCCGCCCACAGACGTGAGGGTCGTGTTCAGGGCGGCGGTCGATGAGGAAAACTCCGTCGTCACGTCCGGGCCGGTCACTGTCTGGACCAGCGTGATGGTCCCGCCGACCTGCCCGGTCCCCTGTATGGCGAAGGTATAAGGCGATTCATCCGCATCATCATTGTTGATGGTCACTGTCGCAACGCGCGCGCCCGCAGCGGCGGGATCAAAGGTCAGAGTGAAGGCCGTTGACCCTGCTGCCGCCACGTTGACCGCAGGTTGCGCTGTGACGGTAAAGTCTGCGGCATTGGCGCCTGCGAGCGAGACGGCATTTGCGCCAAGGGTGAGCAGGCCGGTGCCGGTGTTGGCGATGGTGAACACGGTGGCCTGCGCACCTGTGGCAATGTCGGTACTGCCAAAATCAGTTGCGTCCACGGCGGCAGGTGTTGCATCACCAGACGCGATCTCAACGCCGTTTCCGCGCACAGCGATTTCAGGCGTCAGCACTTGGCCTGTGCCCTCAATGGCAAACGTATAGGGCGCTTCGTCCGCATCATTGTTGGCGATGCTCACGGTCGCCTGACGGTTGCCGACAGCACTGGGGTCAAAGGTGACGGTGAATGTGCGGGGTGACCCCGGCGATATACCAGTGGGGGGTTGCGCTGTTACGCTGAAGTCACCCGCATGCGCGCCTGCAAGGGAGACGGAGAAAAAGCCCAGTTCGAGGTCGCCATCACCACTGTTTTCAACGGTGAATGTGCGCGAGACCGTTCCTCCGGCAATGGCTGTAGCACCAAACGACGTGTGATCCGCGGCATCCGGCGTGGCATCGCCGCTAACGATTGACTGGCCGTTGCCGGTCACGTTGATTTCAGGCGTCAGGATTGTGACTTGGGCAGACGTAATGGTGCCGCCGTTCGCCGCGACGGAGTAGTTCATTGTCAAACGGCGGTCGGTAACGAATGGGGCGCCTATGCTCGTGGAGTCCCACTCGAATGTACCGGTCAGGTTGGTGTTGAGCGGCGGGTTGTTTGAGGAACAACTGCCGATGCCTTTGTCGCCGTCGCCATCACCGAAATCGCATTTCTGGAAGCGGCTAAAGAAGCCGGCGCCGCCAGCAAAGTGTCGGGTGCCAGCAACCCGGCCGACACCGAAATCCTGTTGAATCTCGACGGTTACATCGCCCAGGTCAGCCGGATTAAGCACTGCTGGCCCGTTGATGGCGCATGTGCCAGCAGACACATCCACGAACACCTGTACTGAGGACGGATGGACAACCGTGGCTGGCCCACCGGTGCAGTTTATTGTTTGCGCATGGGTGGTCGTTGCGGGCAACGTGGTTGCGCCCACGGCGACGATCACCAGCAAAAGGGCTGGCAGAGCGGCCGCAAATCCCCGTGCTGCCACCCCGCAAACTCTGCCAACCCATTTCCCAGACGAATGACGCGCATTCATCACGGTGATACCCCCAAGCCACTCTCAACGCTTTGACCGACACAAATTCGCCAAATGTGCCTCAACCTCTTGTTAAGAGGTACATAAGCGGCTGTGCTGGATGGTGGGAAATTCAAAATTGCGATATGAGTCATTCAGAAAATGAATGACTTGGGGGGGGCAACGATGAAGCTGGATCTCAATCTGCTGCAGGTGTTTGACGCGGTGTATAGCGCCGGTGGCATCACACCCGCCGCCAAGAAGCTGGGGCTGACCCAGCCCGCGGTCAGCAACGCGCTCAAGCGTCTGCGCGAGCATCTCAATGACCCGCTTTTCGAGCGGGTCGGCAACACCTTCGTACCGACGGCGGAAGCCGACCGGCTGGCCCCGATCGTTCACGAGGCGCTGCAGTCCATCGACAAGGGCATCGCGGCTGTGGAGCCGTTTGATCCGTCAAAAAGCAGCCGCTGTTTTTCGATGATCGCGCCGGATGCCGTGGAGCCCCTGATCCTCAACAAGCTGCTGCAGCAGACGATGGATCAAAGCCCCAGCATCACCTACGACGTGAAACCCCTGTGGGGCATCGACTTTGACCAGGAGTTGCTCAACAAGACTGTCGACATGGGCTTCTCGGTGTTTGCCCAGCACGGGGAAAAACTCAAGACGGCCTATCTGATTGACGATGAGGCCTGCATTGTCGTGCGTGCCGACCATCCGGTCTATGGCGATCGCGATACGTTCACGCTCGATGATATGGAGAAGGTGGGGCTGGTCACCATCGCACCGCAGATACGTGCCATGACACATCTTGAGCACGAATTGCAGGCCCGCAATGTGAAGCGCCGCTTCATCGCCATCATGTCGCGCCTGTGGTCCATCCCCTATATCGTCGCTACGACCGACCTTGCCGGCGCCCTGCCGCGGCGGATGGCGGAGTCATTTGTGGATCGGATGGGTCTCAAGATATTCAGCCTGCCGCTCGAGCGCCCTGTACATCACTGGTACCTCGTCTGGCACGAGGACAATGATGACGACCCGGCGCATACATGGCTGCGCGGGGAAATACAGACGGTGTTTGCCGAGCTGAGGGGCACCGACGGCGGATTGTTGCCGCGCGGCGTCTGACGCTTCTGCTTCGCGGCAGCAGCGCGGCACCTGTTGCAGCAATTGCAAGTGGGCGGCAGGTCCGTGTTGCTTTAGAACTGACCCATCAGCCTTTTGATGGAGCCCTAGCCCATGATTTCCCTTACCCGCGAGAATGACGTTTTCACCCTCACCATGGATGCGGGCGAAAACCGCTGGAACACCACTTTTGTGCGTGACATCGACAAGGCACTCGACGAGGTGGAGGCGTCCTCCGGCCCGGCCGCACTTGTGACGCGGTCGACCGACACAAAGTTCTTTTCCAACGGGCTTGATCTTGAGTGGCGCCAGGACCCCTCAGCCCATCCGGAAGGCGGCGACGCGGACGCGTTCGGGGCAGAGTTCATGGCCCTCATGGGCCGCTTCATCACGCTGCCGGTTCCCACGATCTGCGCCATCAATGGTCATGCCTTTGGCGCTGGCTTCATGGTGGCTCTGTGCCACGACATCCGCATCATGCGCGAGGATCGCGGTTTCCTGTGCGCCAATGAAATGGCCATCGGTTTCCGCATCCCCTCCGCCGAGCTGGCGCTGTTCCGCCACAAGCTTTCGGGTAGCGCGTTTTATGAAACCGTGCAGTTTTCACGCCGCTGGGGCGGCCCGGACGCATTGGCGGCCGGTGTTGTCCAGCATGTTGCCTCCATGGAAGTCATTCCTGAACTGGCGCAACAGATTGCGGAACAGTCCGCCCCGCTGGCCGCCAATCGGGAATTGTTCGGTGACCAGAAGCAACGACTGTTTGGTGAGAACTCCGTCCTCAACCTGCCCCACGGCGCCGCCCACATGCTGAAGAATGCGGACCAGTTCGGCTAAGCGTTTCGGATGGTCAGACCACCGTCGACCGGGATGACAACGCCCGTCAGGTAGCTTGCGGCTGGCAGCACGACAGACAAAGTGATGTTGGCGACTTCTTCGGGAATGCCGTAGCGGCGCAAGGCCGTGCGGCGCTTGGAGAAAATCTCTTTGTGCTCGTCCGAGATGCCCGCCGTAATGCCGGTGATGATCGGACCGGGGCAAATGCAATTGGCCGTGATGCCTTCCTTGCCGAATTCCACCGCCATGGCGCGGGTCAGGCCAATGACGCCGGTCTTGGCGGCGACATAGGCTGAGTTCATCGACGTTGCCCCCAGACCTTCGGTCGAGGCCACATTGACGATGCGCGCTGCGTCGGACTTGCGCAGATGCGGCAGCGCTGCCTGCACCATGCGTTGATGCGACGTCAGCATCACGTTCAGGCTCAGGTCCCAGCTGTCTTCATATCCGTCTTCGCCCAGAGGTACCGGGCGCGCGAGGCCTGCATTGTTCACCACGATGTCGATGCCGCCGAAGGTTTCAGCGGTTGCAGCCGCCACTTGCTTGATGGCCTCGGGGTCCCCCACATCCAGCACCCAGGCCTTGGCGGTCTTGAAGCCTGCAGCTTCAATCTCAGCCACGACGGCGTCGCACGCCCCCTGCTCGAGATCCGTGACGGCGACGTTGGCTCCTTCGCGGGCGAACAGATGGGCTGTCGCGCGACCCATGCCGCTGGCCGCGCCGGTGATAATGGCTGTGCGTCCGGCAATTGAGCGGTCGAGGGGCTTGTAAGGTTCCATTGTTTCATCCCGATACCTGCGCGACCAAAAAATGGCAGTCGCTATGTCATTTTTTGTTTTCCAAAACACTCTAGCTGATAAAACACGGGTTAGAAAAACAAACAGACATGTGCCGATACCAGACCGATCACGGGGAGATCATCCATGCTAAAACTGCATTTCGCGCCAAACTCACGCGCCGGCCGCATCATGTGGCTACTGGAAGAACTCGAGCTGCCTTACGAGCTCAACAAGATGGCGTTTCATCCCAAGGATCTGAAGTCGGATGAGCACCGCGCCCGCCACCCACTTGGCCGCATCCCGGTTCTCGATGATGGTGACGTCTCGATCTACGAATCCGGCGCCATCGTTGAGTACATCCTGGAGCGCCACAAGAATGGCGGCCTGAAGCCTGCCGTCGCGGATGCGATGTACCCGGAATATCTCCAGTGGTTCCACTATTGCGAAGGCATGGTGATGCCCCCGATCAACACCATCGTTGTGCACACGCTGCTGCTGCCGGAAGACCGCCGGGATGCGACCGTGCTGGGGCAGGCGCAGCGTCTGTTGACAAAAGCCATGGGGCCGATAGAAGACGCCCTTGAGGGCCGTGACTATCTGATTGGAGATTTCTCCGGCGCTGACATCATGCTGGGCCACTCCATCTTCATGGCCAACCGCATGGGCTGCATTACCGACGACATGCCCAACCTCAAAGCCTATGTGGCCCGCATTGCCGCACGACCGGCCTTCGACAAAGCCATTAATGAGCAATAGCCGGCGGCGTTCGCCACACGAGGAAGCGCATGGCTGATCCAAACAACGCCATCGAGGCTCAGGCCGTGATGCACCACCAGTATTTTCTGGGGCTGCAGCTCATGGTCGCCTCCACCAAGGGGCCGGACATTGTTGGCGACTGGATGTTCCGTCTGTTTCGCCGACAGCATGAGGAAAAGTTTCTCTCCAGCTTTGAGAAGCTGGGTCTGTCCGACCTCCCCCCCGCCGTCGCCAGCGCGAAATACCACGTGCTGTCCAACGCCATGGGTGGGGTCAGTGTGGAGTATATGGCTGAGAGTGATACCAAGGCCTGGGTGCGCTTCCGCTATCCGCGCTGGATGTATGATGGTGCGACCATCTGCGGCATTCCCGTGCAAGCAAGCCGTGGCTTCCTGCGCGGCTGGTATGCACAAAACGGCGTATCGCTTGGAAATCCGCGTCTTGGATTTGTGTGCGTGTCTGAAGACATGACCGGTCAATTCGGGCTGTGCGGATATTTCCGTGAGTTCGATCACGACCTGACAGAAGATGAGCGGCTTCAGTTCGCGCCGGACGAAACGCCACCGCCGTACAAGGCCGAGGATCAGCCAGTCCCGCCGGACTCTCAATGGTCAGAAGAACGCCTTGCAAAGGCCAACCGCAACTATGCCATGGAGTATATTCGCAACGGCATGCAGGCATTGGTGTCGGTGATTGGCGCAGAGGAAGCAGGTGCACTGGCCACACGCGCGGCCAGACTTATCGGCCTGCAGACCTATCAGCACCTGGCCGGCATGGTGGGCGGACGCGATGGCGACGCGGCCGATGCTGCGCAGTTTCTCTCAACCATGTTCACCGGCATGGGCGATACCTGCGTGACAGAGACAATGTCGCCGCGGTCCGCGGCCACGCTCCGACAGAGTGGGCTGCGCATTGTTCGCGGTCTTGATGACACGGCGCGCGATGCTTTGCTAGCGCCATGGATTGAGCTGTGGCGCGGCGCGCTCAGCTCCTATCGCATTCGCAAAGAAGTTGATGTCACCCGCGACGGCGATAGCCTGTTGTGGACCATTCGAGACATCGTGTGATCTCAGATACCCCGTAACCCTGCACCCCCCATTCGCAAGGAAACCCAATGAGCCAGAACTTCGTCGTCAGCCGCGCTGATTTGCGCGACGCAAAACTTGCTTCCGCCACACCGCTTGAACCAGCAGCAGGTGAGGTCGTGCTCGAGATCGAACGTTTTGCCCTGACAGCCAACAACATATCCTACGGCATGGCCGGGGATATGCTGGGCTATTGGAGCTTTTTTCCCGCTGACGAGGGCCTTGGCCGCATTCCCGCCTGGGGCATCGCGCGGGTTACCAAGAGTGCTCATGCGGACGTCAAAGTTGGCGACAAGTTCTTTGGCTATGTGCCCATGTCCAACGAGGTGCTGATGACGCCTGTGGATGTATCGGCGCGCGGGTTCAGCGATGGAGCGGCGCATCGGGCACAGCTGCCGGCGATCTATCAGGAATATCTGGCGGTGACACCGGCCAATGGCTTTGACGGCAAGACGGATGATCTGCAGTGCATCCTGCGCATCCTGTTTGTCACTTCAATGCATATGGACGATCACTTTGCAGCCAATGACTTCTTTGGTGCCTCCACGCTGATCATCGGCAGTGCCTCGAGCAAGACAGGTTACGGGCTTGCCTATCTCGCCAGCAAACGGCCGGGCATCAAGGTTGTTGGTCTCACGTCTTCTTCCAACAAGGCCTTTGTGGAGGGTCTTGGCATCTATGACACGGTTCTTGCCTATGACGAGGTGGAGAAGCTCAGCCAGAACGAAGCGAGTGTGTATGTGGACATGTCCGGCAATCGGGATGTCCTGACGCGCATTCATACCCATCTGGGCGATGCTCTCAAAAACAGCACCGGCGTTGGCGCAACGCACTGGGACGCACCGCGCGACGACGCCGCGGAACTGCCCGGCCCGACGCCGGACTTCTTCTTTGTGCCGACGCATATGGTCGAGCATCGCGAGCGCGACGGCCTGGCAGGACACGATGCGCGCATCGTTGAAGGCTCGTCTGCGTTTTACGGCGCTGCCAAGAACTGGATTGATATCCAGACGCACGCCTTTGCCGACATGAGCGACACCTATGCGTCCTTGCTCAAGGGTGTGTCGCCGAAAGATGGGCATATTGTAGTAGCAGGTAGCTAGACGTTTGGACGACGTGCACCACGCGCTCTACTCGATTGGACTGTCGGCCGGGGCACTCTGGCGGTAGCTGTCTATTTGCAGCCGAAGCGCCTGATAGGTCGCCTTCAGTTGCGCATAGTCATCAACGTCCTCAGGATGGCGCATCAGCAACCACGCGTCCTCGTAGTAGGGCATCGTGACGATGCAATCGTCCCAGCTGGTGGCGCATTGCGTATAGAAGAAGTCTTCATCCTTTTGCCGACCGTATTCAGGGCTGTAGATGTAAAAGGATGCTGGAAAAGTCCCGAACATGCCGTTGTCATGGATTCCCTGGCATCTCAGGAAATCACCAATGCGCCGGCAGTCGTCATCCTTACGGCGAAGCTCCATCGCCTGATCAAGGCGTCCTTGATATGCCGCTGGTGAAGAGGTCGTGAGAACTGCGGTGTAGCCGGATTGGTCGCGCAAATTTACCGAGACAGACGCCGTCACAAACGGGTCTTCGGCGCACCCTGGTTGGGTGGCTGGATGGTTCTTGGGCGACCGAACGTGCGCGAAATCGAGATCGTTTGACGGGATTGCAAGGTCAAGCAGGACATCAAAAGAGTCCCCCACATTCCGGGCGCGCACGGACTCCGGCGTGGATAAATGGGCATGGAACGTGTCCGTTTCCTGACACCCCCATTTGGAGGGTGTGAACTCATCTGCTGACAGACGATGTTTACCGCTGCCTTCGTCATCGCTTCCCCATGGTTCGATTTCAGAGGCCACAGCTCCCGCATGCCAGGCGCATGCGCATATAAGGATACAAGCAAATCGGGAGAACGAGTACATCATTGGGCAATCCATTGAGTGGCAGGGGCAATTTTCATACCACCATACACACTCAATGATAGCAAACTTCATGTACCCGGAAGTTACATTGCCTCCAGCCGCGCCGGAACGAACTTGTGGTGTGGCGTGCCGAAGAACTTGTCTTTGTTCGCAAGTGACGTCAGCTCATTGACTGACACACCTTGCAACTCGTCCTTACCCTGAGCATTAGGATAAAGTAGCCCAAGTCCGTTCGGCAGCGACAGAGTTCCCTGACGCATGCGGTCGTCATAGGCCACCAGCACCTCGGCCTCGCCGGCTTTCGTGACGACCTTTGCCTTGCCGCCGTCCTTGATGCCGGCTCCAATGGCGTCGTCTGGATGCACAGCCATGGAAATTGCGTCGTTGCTCTTGCGCCATTCCGGGTCACGAATGATCGTGTTGGCTGTGTAAGAGCGGCGCTCACCTGCCGCCAGCACAAAGTCATAATCGTCTTGGGCCTCCACCAGGTCCTGCATGTCTGACAGGCCATCCACTTCGTCCAGCATTTCAGCGACGTTGAGATGGATGCGGTTGTCTGCGTGCCGCAGCTTTTCAAACGAGTCCTCGATGTTGTCTTCCGCAAACACCACGCCGGAGTGACCTTCAAGAATTGCCTTGAAGAGATTGAGCGCGAGCTCTGGTCCATCGCCCTCAAAGCCTGCTTGGCGCAAAGATTTTTCATGTGCCATGGCGTATCGCTGGGTCGCGCCCCAATAGAGCGCCGCAGCTTCTGCGCCTTCGGGCAAGGCTGCCCCCATGGTGCGGTACAGAATGTAGCTGAGATATTTGAAGCTCCCGGGATTGGCGCCCAGATACTCCATTGCTGCTGCGGAATAGGCCTTAAGGCCATTCTTGGCAGCCTTTTTCAGGGGGGCAAGCTCGGCCGGGTCAATAACGCCCAATGCGTCCATGATACGGGCGTGAATTTCCGGTTCCGGCAGGACGTTGCCGACCGGTTTCAGGACCGGCGGACGCAGGTGATGCACGTTCTTGGGGAACTCGAAATTGAAAAATGTCGCTTCCCATTTTTCATACTGGCTCGGCGACGGCAGCACATAGTGTGCTTCACGGGCTGTTTCCGTCATGGCCACGTCCATCACCACGACCAGATCAAGCGCGCGCAAGGCTTCGCGCCACTTGGTGCTGTCCGCCATGGAGTGCGCCGGGTTGCCACTCTCGATCCACATGGCGCGATACCGATTGGGATGGTCGGTGAGAATCTCGTCAGGCACCGTATTGCAAGGCACTAGACCCGATACAATGCGTGCGCCGGTCACGGGGGACTTGCGGTAGTCCTGCTCATACCCGTCTTCGTCCTCCTCACCTACATCATCAAAGCCAAAGAACGGCCCGACAAGCTGGGTCAACGGCGCCATGGTGTGGAGCTTGCCGAAATTGCCCGTGACCATCATCAGCAGATTGTTGAGGTAGGAATTGAGCGTTGAGTGCGGTGCCATCTGAAGACCAATGTCCTCATAGCTTGCAGCCGTCTCCGCCTTCCCGACCGCTTCGGCGGCCTCTTTCAGGAGGGCAGGCTCGATGCCGGCATATTCTGCATACGCATCAACATCAATATCGGCGAAGCGCTTGCGAACGGCCTCAAGACCACTGGTATGCTCTGCATGCCAATCTTCGGGGACGAGGTCCGACTGGATGATGTGCGCAATCATGGCGGAGAGGCACCAGCTGTCTCGACCGGGTTTCACGGCCAGGTGATAGTCCGCAAATTCAGCTGATTCAGAACGGCGTGGATCAATGACGATCAAGGAGCGGTTTTCGTCCTTGGCGATCTGGCGGATCATGACACGCGCCCGCTGATAGCCGTTGGACTGCCACGGGTTCTTGCCGATGATGACGACGGCCTGCGCGTCATGCACTTCACCATGGACATTGGCACCGAACATGCGGCCCATGACCCAGGCCATGCCGGTTTTTTCCTGCGCCAAAGCGTTGGTCTGATATTTCATGCCGAGCGCTGCGCGCACGCTTGAGAAATAGGCCCCGCCCAGATGATTGCCCTGGCCGCCGCCGCCATAGCGGAAAATCTTGTCACCGCCATGCTCGTCACGGATCGCTGCCATCTTGGTAGCGACCTCCGTGATGGCGGTGTCCCAGTCAATTTCCTCAAAGGTGCCGTCATCGCGGCGGCGCAAGGGCGATGTCAGCCGGTCCTTGCCGTTGACGTAGTAGTCGATCTGCAGGGCCTTGTTGCAGGTGTAGCCGCGCGACGCCGGGTGGTTCTTATCGCCCTTCACGCGGGTGATGTGACGGTCGCCTTCGCCGCCCACCTGCACCTGAATGCCGCAATTGGCGTAACACAGGTTACACGCCGTGCTCAGCCACTCGCCTTTTGCTGCGTCTGCCATCTGCCTAGCCTCCCGAGAGTCCGTTTGTTTTTAAAACCCTATGGCGGTTGATGCGTTTCTCCAAAGGAAAACAGCACTCCAGGTACAGGCAGCGACATCTTGATCTTCTGGCCGGAGAGTCCCATTTATTAAGTGTCCGGTGCCCATAATGGGGCTGGATGGGTTGATTTGTGGCCAAAAACCGCACCAACCCTAGAGAAAAGCCGCTTTTTTGTGAGGGCTTTGGGCTATGACACGGGTTACCCCTTTTACCCATCCGCTGTTGTTGGGCTTTGACGGGCTTGAACAGCTTTTGGACCGGGTCGGACGGCTTTCAAATGAAGGCTATCCGCCATTCAACATCGAACAGACCTCTCCGGTAGAGGGCGAAAGTGGTGTGCATCACTTCCGCATCACGCTGGCTGTCGCCGGGTTCACCCGCGACGAGCTGTCTGTGACGGTTGAGGGCAATGAGCTCATCATCAAGGGCAAGCAGACCGAGGACGAAGATCGCGCCTTCCTGCATCGCGGCATTGCTGCGCGGCAGTTTGTGCGGGTGTTTGTTCTTGCAGACGGCCTGGATGTTGAGACTGCCGATCTGGAAAACGGATTGCTGAGCATCGACCTCGTCAAGCCAGAACCCAGCCAGACGGCGCGACGGATTGAGATTGGTTCATCGGCCACCGGCGACAGGGCTCGCGACGCAAAAGAGATCGACGCAGAAGAAATACCTGTGCCCACAAAGACTGCCGTCTAGATAGAGGCAGGAGTAAAGGAGTACACACGATGAATAATGAAACACAGTTCGTAGACTTGCTGGCGCCGATGAGCAGCAAGGACTTCGCCGCCTTTGGCGCGCCCAAGACCGTCTATGTCCGCGAAGTTGGACCAGACGCTGTGCGCGATGTTGTGGGTGATGAAACAGACATCCCGACGGATGCCCGGTTCTTTGCGGTACACGCCGCTGATGGTACCCGCATGGCCATCGTCGATGATCGCGATGCGGCTTTTGCCGGCGCGCGTCAGTATGATCTCGAGCCGGTCAGCGTCCATTAACGGCGCGGCGGAAAGTCCACCCACGTCTTCATCCCAAGCTCGTCAAACTTGATCCTTCGTTCAATCAGCTTGCGGCGCAGACGCGTATCAACCAACTCCTTTGGCAATAAGGGGTCCAGGTTGATGTGCTTGATCACCTGATCACCAAGCAAAAGGGTTTTGCGGGCAAGGTCTTCTATCGCGGTGTCCTTGGCGTGCCGACTTACATCATCCATTGCGCCAATGAGGTCTTGGTACCCGGCTTCTATTTTGGCCCGGTCCCATAGCCTGGCCGGATTGAAGTCGTCCGGCCCGCTGACGTCCGTCGCGCTGATGAGCAGGCCTTCAGCTTCCAGGCCAATGTCCTGCAATCTTGCGGCCGTCTTTTGCAGCGGATCTACCAGATTGGCTGGTCTGATCCAGACACCAGACACGTCTTCGCGAAAGCCGAACAATCGCAAGGCGCGCTCGCGGCGGGCCAGTTGTGTTTTGTCGGCTCTTCCCAGGTGGCTTACATGGGCAATCAGCCACGCACCCGTCCAATCCGTCAGCGCATCCTCAACTGTGCGCCACGATCTTAGTCGCTTGTTGAGAGCGTGCACTTGTGCCGCTGCCTCATAAGTGCCGCGGGTTGGCGACACGAGCAGTCCTTGCTTTACCAACCGGCCCAATGACACCCGCAATGCCGCAGGTTCTATCCCGAACAAGCGACCAGCCTCAATCAACCTGTTGACCGTAAGTCGGCCATCCGGATTGGCACCAAGCATGGTTAAAACCAGCTGTTTGGGTTTTATCGCCGAGGGTTCCATTTTATAACTTTATTTTTCTTTTGCCGGTTTTTCATGTTACATATGCGAATTCAGGAAACGTACTTGGGTTGTGAAGGACACGCCATGGCTGACATTTATGAGCAAGCTCACTTCGATGAAGACCCGGGGGAAGTCTACGTAACGCCAGAGGAACGCTTTGCGGATCTCCTACGCTATGACTTTGCGCCCAACTATATTGAGTGGCGCGGTCTCAAGATGCACTACACCGATGAAGGTCCCAAGGACGGTTCACAGAAGGGAACTTTCTTGATGGTCCATGGCAACCCAGGCTGGTCGTATCTCTATCACGACTGGATCCCTCAGCTTGTTCAGGATGGGTATCGCTGCATCGCGCTCGACCTCATTGGCCATGGTCGCTCCGACAAGCCGACCAACCGCAACTGGTATTCAGTCCGAAAGCACATCGATTCAGTCAGCCACTTGATCTCGGCATTGAATCTCACGTCTGTGAATCTTGTCGTTCAGGACTGGGGCGGCATTATCGGACTGAGTAACATTCTAACTCGTCCCAATCTTTTCGATCGGCTTTTCATTTTCAACACAGCGATCGCCCATCATGGCTTTCATTTCGCGGAGGGTTTGCAGGTCTGGAAAGAAACAACGCGGGACCCTGCCAAATACGCCACCGACATGCCGGTCGGCGATATCGTTTCCATGTCGTTGCGCGTCAATACTGCTGAGAAAGACGAGATGAAGACTGCATTTGATGCGCCATGGCCGGACGTAAAGTCCAAGGCGAGCATCATGCAGTTTCCGTTTCTCATACCCTATGATGACGACCGCAGTCCGCTGCGCAATCTGTGTGAGGACGTGTTTCAGGCATTGAAAAAGTGGGACCACTGTCCGGTTCATTTCGTCTTTGGCGACGATGACTGGACCTATCCGTGGGATTGGGCAGTGGAATGGTCGTCGCAGGTACCTGGCGCGACGCTTGATCGAATCCAGGGAGCCAGCCACTTCGTGCAGATAGAGAATGCTGATGCGTGCGTTGGCGCTATCCGCAACCGATTGGCCGCCTGAAGGCTGAGCCGACGCTCACTGTATTGTTGACCCGAGTGAGAATGCCTAGGCCGCGTGGCTTTCAGCAGGGCGTGTCAGGGTCTGGTAGATCTCGTCCGCCGAACTTGCGTTGCGCAGCGTATTGGTGACGCCTTCGTTGCGCAGCAGGCGCGAGATGCGCGCCAGTGCCTTGAGATGGTCGGCACCGGATTCTTCTGGCACCAGCAGCAGGAACACTAGGTCCACCGGCTCATCGTCCACAGCATCAAACTCTATGGATGTCTCGAGGCGTGCAAAGAACCCCTCAAGCTGGGTCATCTCTGAAAGACGGGCATGAGGAATGGCAATGCCATGGCCAACACCGGTTGAGCCCAGGCGCTCGCGCTCAATCAACGCGTCGAAAATGACGCGCGCATCAATACCGCTGGCTTCACTGGCCCGGGCGGCCAGGTCCTGAAGAACCTGCTTTTTGCTGCCTGCATGGAGGCTTGCAAATACGCGGTCGGCCGCCAAAAGATCTGAAAGATCCATGTCACGTCCCTGAATGGCATGCCCTCAGCCGAACCGGCATTATAGCATGCAAAAAATCAAAATCCTGCACGGTCGATTACGTCGAACCCGCGCGCGTTACAGGTGCCGGTCAGCCCTTGCTGCCGAGTTCCACCCAACCGATGTTCCCGTCGTCGCGGCGATACACCATATTCACGTCACCCGCCTCGCCCGCCTTGAACAGCAGGAAGGGCGCGTCGGCCAAGTCCATGCGCATGACAGCTTCACCAACTGACAGGCGCTGTAGTTTGGTCGTGGTTTCAGCAATGATGATGGGCTGATCATCGGCACTGTCCGCCGCATCATGTTCTTCAGCTTCCGCAGCAAGCACGCGTGCGGGAAGGTCAATTTCTTCAGGTGCCTGGCGGCCTTCTGCGTGATGATCTTTCAGCCGGCGCTTGTGACGACGCAGACGCTTTTCCATCTTTTCAGCGGCGCCATCAAAAGACGCATAGATGTCGCCCGCGCGATCCTTGGTCTGCAGCACGACGCCGTGACCAAGCCGCAAGGTGCAATCGGCCTGAAACTCGTGACCTTCTTTTGAAAACACCACATGGGCGTCGGTGGCGCGGCCGAGATACTTCTCAGCGGCTGCCTCAAGACGATCCGTCACATGGGTCCGCAATGCGTCCCCCACATCAATATGCTTGCCGGTAACCTGAACCTGCATGGAGCCTCAAATATCAAAAGTCGTGTTGTGAAGCGCGGCTACCAAACATGTGCGCTGGCAGCGCGTCGGCGGTTCCCCGCCTCTCCTCGAAAATCGCCTCTCAAAGGCCAACATTCGCGTACGAGCGCCGGACCCTAGTGAGGTCGCTTGGGGGTGTCAACTCGCGGTTTTACACCCTTGGATCACGGTAAAGCCGGGCCAAACAAACCTTATTTGTCAAGCACTTAGACGTTTTGCCCGGCGACGTTCAACCGATGATGGAATGTGCATGGCTTCGCGGTATTTCGCCACGGTACGCCGCGCAATATCAATGCCGCTGAGCTTGAGAATCTCAACAATCTTGTCATCAGACAGGATTTTTGCCGGGCTTTCTGCATCCACCAGTTCGCGAATCCGATGGCGCACCGCCTCAGCCGAGTGGGCATCCCCGCCATCGGTGGCTGAAATCGCTGAAGTGAAGAAATATTTCAGCTCGAACACACCGCGCGACGTTGCCATGAACTTGTTCGAGGTCACGCGACTCACCGTCGACTCATGCATCTCGATGGCGTCAGCGATGGTCTTCAAATTGAGAGGCCGCAGGTGCGATATGCCATGGGCAAAGAAGCCGTCCTGCTGGCGGACGATCTCGCGGCTGACCTTCAAAATCGTGCGCGCGCGCTGGTCGAGGCTTTTGACCAGCCAGTTGGCGCTCTGCAGGCAGTCCGACAGGTACAGCTTGTCGTCCTTCTTCTGCGTCGCGCCTGAGACCGTTGCGTAATACTGCTGGTTCACAAGCACGCGCGGCAATGTCTCGGTGTTGAGTTCGACGGTCCAGCCGCCACCCTGAGCGGAGCGGACAAATACATCCGGCACCACGGGGGCTGCCGCCTCGCCACCAAAGGTCAGACCCGGGCGCGGATCCAAAGACCGCACTTCTTCGATCATATCGCGGATGTCTTCTTCATCAACGCCACAGACCTTGCACAGCTGGTTGAGATCCCGGCGTGCCACAAGCTCGAGATTGTCCAGGAAGCACTGCATGGCGGGATCAAGATGATCCATCTCTGCAAGCTGGAGCGCCATGCACTCCTTGAGCGAGCGGGCCATGACGCCTGTGGGTTCAAAGCCGCGCATCACCGTCAGGACTTCGTCCACGTCCTTGCGTGGCGAGCCAAGGCGTGAGGCAATGTCATTAAGACCGTCAACACCATCTTCAAGATCGTCAAAGCGCAGATAGCCCGCATCATCAACGCAATCGATCAGGAATCGTCCGATCATGCGTTTGGCCGGGTCAAATATCGCCACGTCCAGTTGCTCGGTCAGGTGCTCATGCAATGTCAGGTCGCGGGTGAGCCGGCTTTCGAGATCAAGCTCGCTGTCGCCGCCAACGCCACCGCCTGATCCGCCGGCGGAAGATGACCAGTCGGAGCCGCCAAGCGCCGCAGGCGTCGCATCAGCTTCCGTACCCGACCGATCAGAGCCTGTATCTTCCGGGTACATGTCTTCAAAGCCGGAATCAATTTCGGTTGCGGGTGACGCATCATCAAGCGACACCGGCGCCGGGTCTGGCTCGGCCATGGCGTCACCTGAAGCGCTCGCAGTCGTGTCGGCGCTGCTGCTGTCCCCACCCATATCCGCATTTGTGTCGGTATTGGCGCTGTCAGCGCGCTCGCGTTCGGCGCTTTCGCCGGCAAGGTCAGGTATCTCTGCGCGCTCATCGCGGTCCAGAAGCGGGTTTTTCTCCAGCTCCTGCTCAACAAAAGACGCAAGTTCGATATTTGAAAGCTGCAGGAGTTTGATGGCCTGCTGCAGCTGGGGCGTCATGACCAGGGACTGGCCCTGGCGCATCTCCAGACGTGGTGCTAATGCCATCGCGCCCCGCTTCCCCGCCTACAGCGAAAAGCGCTCGCCGAGATACAGGCGACGAACATCTTCGTTGCCAACAATCTCGGAGGGCAGGCCTTCAAGCAGAAGGCGCCCATCATGGATGATGTATGCGCGGTCGATCAGCTCAAGCGTCTCACGCACATTATGGTCGGTGATCAACACACCGATGCCACGGTCCTTGAGGTGGCTCACAAGCTCGTGGATGTCACCGGTCGCGATTGGATCAATACCGGCAAAGGGCTCATCAAGCAGCATGTAGTTTGGCTGCGCGGCCATGGCGCGGGCAATTTCCACACGACGCCGTTCACCGCCTGACAGGGCAACTGATGGCGTGCGGCGCAGATGGGTGATCGAGAATTCTGCCAGCAATTCATCCAGCATGTTCTCGCGGCGGCCGTGGTCGCTCTCCACAAGCTCGATGACGGCACGAATGTTCTCTTCAACTGTCAGCCCACGGAAGATGGATGCTTCCTGTGGCAGGTAACCGATGCCCATACGGGCGCGGCGATACATGGGCAGCTTGGAGATGTCGACGCCGTCCAATTCGACTGAGCCATAGTCCGCCTCGATAAGTCCGGCGATCATGTAAAAGCAGGTTGTCTTGCCGGCGCCGTTTGGTCCCAGCAGGCCCACGGCCTCGCCACGCTCCACATTCATGGACACGCCACGCACAACAGGGCGCTTATTGAAGCTCTTGCCGATGCCTTCAATGATCAACCCGGACGATGCCGCAACAAGACGCGGGCCGCCGGATTGCTCCGTGGCATTCGCTGTCTGTCCTGTGGTTTCCCCGTTCATACCGGTCATTAGTTAGCCTGCGCGCTTAAAAATCTGTGAACCATGATGGTCTGACGGCAAAAAAGGCACGATTTTTGCCTTCCTGTGTCGGATCATCGGAAAAATATGCCCCCAACGGCTGTCTATCAGCCGCCTTCTTCTTCGTCGGCCGGGACGAATACGGAGCGAACACGCCCGCCCTGGCTGCCTTCAGCGCCAGCTGCACCTGCATCTACGACCGTCTGGCCGGTATCCAGATTCATAACCAGCTTCTGGCCGCGAATGACGTTTTCACCCTGGGTGAGCACGACGGTGTCGCCCATGTAGATTTCGCGCTTCTTCATGTCGTAGAGCGCCCAGTCACCCACTGCGGTCTGACCGTCAATGTCGGTGATGATGACGTTTCCCTTGGCATCAATTTTGGTGATGCTCTGGCCGGGCGCCGGACCGGGCTCAGGATCGCCCTCAAACCCTTCGGGCACATCTTCCTTCACCAGTTCAGCCTCAGCCTCGCCTTCGGCCTTGTCTTTTTGCACATAGTGCACAAAGACCTTGTCGGCGCGCAGTCGCATGGTGCCCTGCACAGCGTCCACCCTGCCCGTGAAGATGGCGAGGTTTTCTGCACGCTTCCACTCGGCTGTGTCCGACACAACTTCGATGGGCTCGCCGGGATCATCCGTAAATCCATCGCCGGTTTCCTGCGCTTCTTCCTGGGCCATAGCCGACGGGATGAGAGCAGCACTGCCAACTGCCACCACAAGGGAAAAACATGCTGCGGGCAGAAGCCGGCTTAGGTCTTGTATCTTCTTCATCGTATTCAATCGCTTTCCTGCGTCATGCCCCGACGTTCGTATGCAGCCAGCCCCGGCCGCTCGTCTGGTTATTCGTCTGCGATTCCAAAAATGCTGGACGACCCACCGCCGCCCGCATCAAATATCACGACCTTGGAACCATTGATCAGCGTGATCGTGTTGCCGGAGTCCGTCACGCGCAGGCCACCACCTTCCGCTGTTCCATCAGGCCCCTGCGCAAACACAGGCGTGTCGCTGGAAATATCGCCGGACGCCAGATCAACCCGTACAAGGTCACCCTGAAACTGGAAGCCGCCATCGGTGAACAGCATCACGTCCTTTTCAAGATCGATCCATTCTTCGTCCGTGTTCAGCAATCCGTTCAATGACGTGACAGATGTCCAAGAGGATTGAGTGGCGCTCACAAGGTCACCTTGAACATTGTCAAGATGAATGAGAGCTGGATCGTCCGCATCCTGAACGGCACTTGTTGCCGTGATGGTGTATGGCTGCCCTTCGTCGTCAATGTCAGAGATGCGCGGGCTGACCATGCGCAGATCATCCGTACGCGATGTCACTTCCGAAAATGTAATGTCCAGTTCGTCCGGGCCGTCAAAGGTGCCGGACAGAAAAAGCAGTGCCACAATGAGTGCGGCCGCCGTCAGCGCCAATCCAAGTTTCATGGCCGATACGAACCGGCTGTAAGCTCTGGCGCTTGCAGCATTGGCCTGCTTGCGCTGCCCCGTCGGGGTCGTGCGCCGTTGCAATGTGCTGGATGTTCCGCTGAGGCTCATGCAAAGCCTGCCCGCAGCAAGTCGTGCATATGCAGGATGCCCACAGGCGCCTGAGGGTCGTTGGATGCTGTGTCCACGACGAACAGAACCATCACCGGTGGGTCAACTTCATTCATCTGGGCAATGGCTTCACCGGCCAAGGCATCCTTGGCAATGGTGCGCGGCGAAGGCGTCATGACCTCTGTCGCGTCTCTGCTCACCAGGTCTGCGCCCAGATGCCGACGCAGATCGCCATCGGTGATGACGCCGATCAACCGTCCCGCAATATCGCCAACACCCGTGCAGCCAAATCCGCTTGCGGTAATCTGCGCAACCGCCTGAGGCACCTTCGTATCCCGCTTGACCATCGGCACACGCTCGACGGGATGCATGATGTCTGACACGCGCACCAGCATCTGGCCCAAGCGGCCACCGGGATGCAGTTCGCGATATTTGTCCTTGGTGAAGCCGCGCCGCTCCATGAGCGCCACTGCAAGCGCGTCTCCGAGTGCAATCATCATTGTGGAGGATGTGGTCGGAGCCATGCCCATGGGGCAAGCTTCTTCCGCCTCGGGCAGATGCAGCAGCACCGTGGCCGCCCGCGCCAGAGTCGAGTCCGCTTTGCTGGTAATGGCAATCAGCGGTGTGTTGATGCGTTTGCCATGGGCAATGATGTCGCCAAGCTCCTGGTTCTCACCGGAGTTGGACAGCACCAACAGGCAGTCTCCCCGGGTGACCATGCCCAGGTCGCCATGGCTGGCCTCACCGGGATGCACGTAATGGGCGGGCGTCCCTGTTGAGGCCAGGGTCGCGGCAATCTTGCGTGCCACGTGGCCGCTCTTGCCCATGCCGGACACAATCACGCGGCCCTGCGTGGCCTGCATGGCGTCCACAGCCTGGGAAAATCGACCATCCAGGGTGTCGCGCAGCTTTGCCAGTGCATCTGAGGCAAGGGTCAGCACACGGCCAGCAGCTTCGCGGTCCTCAGGTCCTGGCTCGGAAGCGGAGTCCGGGTCAGCAGACTCTGTCGCCGAAGCTGGTATCTGTGTCTTGGCCATAGAATGAAGTGCCGCTTTCCCGGAGAAATCCAGACGCCAATCCAGACGCCCATGCCGCGCCGAAAAGGCGCGTTTAAGCAAAAACCTTGCCAGAAGCAAGAGCTTGCGCCGGAGTATGTCTCCGCAGGCCCTGTAGGGTCAACCAGAATGCCCATAAATCAGGCGTTTTGGAGGCGTGCAGCTGCCGAAATTGCGGGTCCTAGTGTGAAAAAATATCCACGTCCGGCCAACCGGCGAGATCAAGGCTCGCGCGGGTGGGCAGGAAGTCAAAACAGGCCTGAGCCAGCTCTGTGCGCCCCTCGCGCGCCAGCATCATATCGAGGCGCTCTTTGAGCTTGTGGAGATGCAGCACGTCTGAGGCAGCATAGGCCAGCTGTGCCTCGCTCAGGGTATCGGCACCCCAGTCCGAGCTTTGCTGCTGCTTCGACATATCAATGCCCAGCAATTCGCGGCTCAGATCCTTGAGCCCGTGGCGGTCCGTGTAGGTGCGCACCAGCTTGGATGCGATCTTGGTGCAATAGACAGGGGCACATTCGACGCCCAGGTATTTGCGCACCATGCCAACGTCAAAGCGCGCGAAGTGAAAGAGCTTCACGCAGGCCGGGTCAGCAAACATTTTTTTGAGGTTCGGGCAGTCATAGGTCGCCCGGTCCATCTGCACCACATGGGCGGTGCCGTCGCCTGAGGAAAGCTGCACCACGCACAGTTCATCACGATGCGGGTTGAGACCCATGGTTTCGGTGTCGACCGCGACGACCGCGCCGAGGTCCAGACCGTCAGGCAGATCGCCCTTGTGGAGTGTTGTTGTCATGGGCCGGACAATGCACCGGTTTTTTACTGTCGTGAAGAGTGGTGCCCAGGAGAAAACTCGAACTTCCACGTCCTTTCGGACACTAGCACCTGAAGCTAGCGNNNNAATTCCGCCACCTGGGCCCGTGCGGTCGCCATGTCCGGCGGCACGAGGGGGCGAGTGATAGCGCTGCGGACCCGACGGATCAAGCCTAGAATGTGATTTCGTCAGGGATTCGCAGGACAAACGCATATGACGCAGCTTCTCATACTCTCAGGCCTGCCCGGTACCGGCAAAACCACCCTCGCCCGACCCCTCGCCCGAACCCTTGGTGCCGTCTATGTGCGGGTGGACACCATTGAGCAGGCCATCCGGTCGTCCCCGATGGCACCGGTGGAGGTGGTGGACCATGGCTATCGCGTGGCCATGGACGTCGCCGCAGACAATCTGGCGCTGGGGCTCGATGTGGTGGCAGAGAGCGTCAATCCGTGGGCACTGACCCGGGAGGCATGGCGAACGATCGCGCAGGATGCAGGTGCTTTGGCTCATGAGATTGAGCTTGTGTGCAGCGATGCCGCCGACCACCGCAACCGGGTTGAGACACGGACCACAGACATCGCGGACTTCAATTTGCCGAGCTGGGACGACGTAACGGGCCGCGACTACGCACCCTGGCCCGAGCCGCATCTGATTGTGGATACATCCATCCACGCGCCTGATGACGCCGTTGCTTTTATTCTTGAGCAGATTGGCGCTGCGCAAATCGATACGCCATAAACGCAAATTGGCGATATAGACCATACGGTCTATTACAAAGTCACCCAACAGGAGTGACCTGCATTGAACAGCTCAATGATTGCCGATGGCTTCAAGCCGCATTTTCGCAGAAGCCCCATGACTGATCCGTGGGAGCCCTTATACTCGCGCGTTGATGACAGTTCTGTGGTGATTGGCGTCACGGCGGGGGAAGCCCACTGCAATTCGCGGGGGCTTGTGCATGGCGGGTTGATATCAGCGCTGGCCGACAACGCCATGGGGCTGAGCTGCGTGCAGGCCCAACGCGATGCAGGCAATGAGGTGGCGGGGGCCGTTACCGTTACGCTTCATGTCGATTTTCTGCGTCCCGCCAAGCAGGGGCAGTGGCTTGAATTTACAACCACCGCCATCAAAACCGGTCGCAGCATGGACATGGCACAGGGCAAAGTGACAGCAGATGGCCGCGACTGCGCCTTTGTCAGCGCAACATTCAGTGTCGTGTCCGCTTAAGACATCCGTACACGGATTTCCTTGTAGCGGTCGGGACGATCGGGATCTTTCACCGGATTTTGTGTAATCAACTCAATTGACTTTGGCCCCAGCAAGAGCGCTTCAAGGGCCGCTTTTGTTTCGTAGCGCGCCAGCGCTGACCCCAGACAGAAATGAATGCCAAAGCCAAATGACATGTGTTTCGTGCCGGTGCGCTGGATGTTGAACGCATCAGGCTCGTCAAACTGAGCAGCGTCGCGATTGGCAGATCCAAGCGACACGCGCACAGTATCACCAGCCCGAATGGTCTTGCCGCCAAGCTCCACATCCTGTGTTGCCCGACGGTTGGTTGAGGTGGACTGGTTGGGGTGGTGAAAGCGCAGGATTTCTTCCAGCACATTGTCCATCAGGCTGTGATCCGCTCGCAGCGCCGCCAGTTGCTCGGGGTGGGTCAGCAGCAAAAAGGCGCCACTGGAGATCATCCGCTCGGTGGTTGTGCCAGCCGCTGTAAAAATCGTCATGATGGCGGACGCTACTTCGCCGCCGGTCAGTTTCTGATCGTCTTCAGACGTCTGGATCAGGGCCGAGATCAGGTCTGCGCGCGGCTCCCGGGCGCGGCTGGCAATCAGCTCGCCCATGTAGGTGCTCTGCCATTTGGCGCCGGTGAGCGCCTCTGCCCATTCTTCGTCCGAGCGCTTGGGTGCCATCAACCGGGCGGCGAGCTCAAAATTGCGCCGGAACAGATCCCGGTCTTCAGCTGGAATGCCGATGATGTCTGACGCCACAATAATCGGCAGGTGAAAGGCAAAATCCGTGATCAGGTCAAACTCGCCTTTGGCCTTCACATCGGCCATCAACGCGTCCACGACCGCCTGTATCTTGTCGGCGCGCTCCGATATCTCACGGCGCGAGAAAGCCTGATTGACGAGCTTGCGCACGCGGGAATGATCCGGCGGGTCCTGCTGGTTGAACGACAGCGCCAGGCCCTTGGACATTGTCTTTTCCGCGTCGGACGCTTTTTTGCCGCTCTTGCCCTCTGGACCCTTGGCGTCTTTGCCAATCGGGTTATTTGCGCCGAACCCTGCTTTCTGGCTGGAAAAGCGGGCAGGATCACCCAGAACTGCCCGCACATCCTCATATCGCGTCACAAACCAGTAGCCATGCTGTGACCAATGCACCGGATCATGTTCGCGCAGCCAGGCCAGCGTCGGCTCCGGATTGCTCTCAAAGGCATAGCTGTGCAGGTCCGGATTGGATGGATCGATTTGGGCTGAAGACATGAAGGGTTTTCCCGGGATGTTCGTCTTTTGCGCGGTTCACACAAAGCCTAGAGCGCTGGACCGGGCCTGCCAAACCAAACGGCGTGCCCGCTGCGCGATCGGGCCAAATCAGCGCGGGCCCATGAGCCCCCTAGGCGCATATGCCCAGCTGCGCTATTTAGGGTGTCAGCAAATCAACTACGGCTTGATCCGGCTTTGAACAGGCCAGCCTTGAATAAGCCAACCTTGAACAAGCCAGCCTGGAATAAGGAAGACGCGGCGTGAGCGCGAAAATCGTAACAGTCTTTGGTGGATCCGGTTTTGTGGGCCGCCACGTGGTCCGGGAACTGGCAAAGCGTGGATACCGGGTGCGGGCAGCCGTACGGCGCCCCTCGCTTGCAGGATTTGTGCGCACCATGGGCCTGCCGGGACAGGTGGAAGCGGTTTATGCCGACATCAAGGACGATGAATCCGTCGCCCGCGCGCTTTCCGGTGCCGACATGGCGGTCAATCTGGTCGGCATTCTGTATGAAAGTGGCAAGCAGAAATTTGATGCCCTTCAGGCAGAAGCAGCCGGGCGCATTGCATGGTCGGCCAAGGCGAAAGGCGTTGAACGGCTCGTGCACGTCTCGGCAATCGGTGCTGATCCAGACAGCCCTGCCAAATATGCGTCTTCCAAAGCTGAGGGCGAAGCTGCTGTGCTGGACGCCTTCCCGGACGCTGTCATCCTGCGTCCGTCCATCATTTTCGGGAATGGCGACGGCTTCTTCAATCGCTTTGCCGCCATGGCAAAATTTTCACCGGCCCTGCCGCTTCTTGGTGGCGGCCACACAAAAATGCAGCCCGTCTATGTGGATGATGTGGCGGATGCGGTGTGCACAGCTCTCGAAGACACCTCGACACAGGGCAAGACCTACGAGCTTGGTGGACCGACGGTCTACAGCTTCAAGGAACTGATGCAGATCGTTCTCGATGAGACGCAGCGCAAACGCATTCTTGCACCGATCCCCTGGTCAATCGCTCGTTTGCAGGGCCGCATTCTGGGACTGCTCCCCGCCCCCTTGCTGACGCTGGACCAGGTTCGAATGCTTGAAACCGACAATGTGGTCAGCGAGGAAGCGACGTCACAGAACCGCACAATCGAAGATCTGGGCATCACGCCCAAATCAGTTGAAGCCATTGTGCCGGGCTATTTGTGGATGTATCGTCGTCAGGGTCAGTATGCGGAAGATATCAAGCGGGAAACGGTGTAGCGCCATTTCCGCCGGCTAGATGTACAGCCACAGCAGCAGGACCACGCCAAGCACCACGCGGTAAATCACGAATGGTGTCAGCGACATGCGTTCCAGCAGTCGCATGAAGACTGCTATCGCCGCCCATGCCACCAGAAACGACAAGATCGCGGCAATGACGGCGTCGCTTTGCAGCGTCACGTCGCTGGTCTGGGCAAGCCTCATGGTTGCGACCAAGCCAGCGCCCAGAATGGTGGGAATGGCCAGCAGCATTGAGAATCGAGCTGCTTCCTTGCGATCAAATCCCAAAAAGCGAGCCGCCATCATCGTAACGCCGGACCGGCTGGCCCCAGGGACAACCGCTGCCACCTGCGCCACGCCGACAATGATGGCGCGGGTCCAGGTCATGTCTCCAAGGGTCTGATCGGTCGCGCCGGCCCTGTCGCTCCAATACAGCAACACGGCAAAAATCATGTTGGCCCAGGCAACCACTTGCGCTGCCCGCAGCAATTCCGTGGCCTGCATGCTCGCAAGTGAAAAGCCTATGATGCCGATCGGGACACTGGCGACGACCAGATAGAGCGCCAAGCGTCCTGCCTGTGTCACGTGCCCACGGAGCAGGGCTAGCGTGCCGACAATCAGCTCAACAACGTCTTTACGAAAATAGATGAGGACCGCGAAGAGCGACCCCACATGGATCGCCACATCGATCAGCACACCCTGATCGGCCCAGCCGGTCAGCTCGTCCACCAGTGCCAGATGGCCGGACGAAGAGATCGGCAGGAACTCGGTCAGGCCCTGAATAATGGCCAGGACGATCAGTTGGCTAATGGGCATTGGGCGGGTCCGGAGGAATCATGCTGCACTCACTATAGGCGCCATTCATTACGCAATAGTGGCGGTAAAACAATTGTGGGTTTTATCCAATTGGGGCATCGCGTGCGCCAGCGAATAAGCTACAGTGCGCCCCAGCATGAGACGCCTCATTCATCAGCCTCTTGATCCGTTCTGCCGCAAGGTCCGCCTGGCGCTTGCGGAAAAGAAACTCGCCTTCGAACTGGAGGTTGAAAAGCCGTGGGACCGGCGCGAAGAATTTCTGGCGCTCAATCCCGCTGGCACCGTGCCCGTTCTGGTTGAGCAGGATGGCGCCATTTTCTCGGGCCACCGTGCGATTACCGAGTATCTGGACGAGTTTTATCGCGATCCTGATGGCGGCCTGGTTCTGTTGCCTGGCAATCCGATTGAACGCGCAGAAGCGCGGCGTATTGCGGACTGGTTCGACGAGAAGTTTGCCGAGGAAGTCACTCGTACTCTGGTCGACGAAAAAATCCTCAAGCGGTTTTTGCCACGCGACCTGGGTGGCGGCCCGCCGGACACCGAAACCGTGCGCATCGGCATGCACAATGTCAGCTATCACCTGGACTATATTTCGTTTCTGGTGGAACGCCGCAACTGGCTCGCCGGGGAAGAAATGACCCTTGCAGATCTGACAGCGGCTGCGCATCTGTCGGCGGTTGATTATCTTGGCAATGTTCCGTGGTCGGACTTTCCGCAGTCCAAAGACTGGTATGCGCGCATCAAATCGCGGCCATCCTTCAGGGCGTTGCTGGCTGACAACGTGCCGGGCATGCCTGCGGCGCGCCACTACGCCAATCTTGATTTCTAGTTCTTGCCGTTATGGTCTTATGGCTTGTCGACATCCAGGTCTTCAAGGCTACGCTGGGCATCCTTCAGCGCTTCCGCATCGGGATGCTCGGGACCAACCTCGCCAACAATGCGCGCCACCGCAACCCAGTCTGCGCGGGCACCGGCATCATCGCCCTGTGCCAGACGAATGGCGCCGCGTTCAACCAGTACATAGGGACCGTCCGGCTGCAATGCGAGGGCACGTGAAATGTCTTCGCTGGCTCCATCCAGCTTGCCTTGCGCGCGTTTGGCCCCGGCGCGCAGAACCAGAACATCCGCAGCATCGGGCCGTATGGCCAACGCCTGATTGAGGTCCGCTTCTGCAGCAGCAAAATCTCCAGCAGCCGCATAGGCCCGACCACGGTCGACCAGAAACCCGGTATCGCCGGGGGTGAGGTTGAGGGCGGCTGTCAGGGCAATCGCTGCGTTTTCTCCGCTGCCTGCCAGCAGCCACGCATTGCCCGCTTGGGCCAGCAGGGCGGCCCGGTCTTCAGGTTCACCCGAGCCCGGCGCATCGGCCAGATCACCCAGACGCACGGCGGCTTCGCCGTACAGCTTCAACTCCACAAGGGCCAGCGCCTCGCAATGACGCGCGGCCGGACCGCCACCATTGGTGCGCCATTCCATCGCCTGATCGAACGCCTGGTCCGGGTCAACCTCCACCAGGCGCAGGCAGTCACGGTAGCGCGCGGCGGAATCAAGGTCCTGGGCATAGCTGCGGGCGGGCAGCACGAACACCATCAGGACGGCGACGCCGACAATCAGCAGGCCGACCCACAGAAAAAACAATCGTGCGGCATTTATCATCTCTCTCATGGGCGCTACCGTCGCGCGCAGCGGTGGCCATTTCAAGGCGCGCATTTGGCAACAAAAAGGATTCCTCCCTCGATGCCCCGTCTGTTCTGTTTTGGCCTTGGTTTTTCAGCGCTCACCTTCGCCCGGCGTATGCAGCAGCAAGGCTGGCGGGTTGCCGGAACATGCCGCAGCGAGGACAAAGCAGATGTCTTACGCGCCGAGGGCATTGACGCACACATCTTTGGTGATGCTCCCCTGGCTGATCCCGCACAGGCTCTGGCGGGCACAACGCATCTGCTTGCTTCAGTGCCCCCGGGCGACGATGGCGATCCGGTGATTGCCAGCCATGGCAATGACATACAGGCCATCCAGGGCCTTGAATGGATCGGATATCTTTCGACCACCGGCGTTTATGGCGATCGCAAGGGTGGCTATGTGAATGAGACCAGCATATTGCTGCCATCGACCGAACGCGGCAAAAAGCGTGTCACTGCGGAGCTTGTCTGGCAGGATCTGGCTGCTGCGATGAACGTGCCCCTGCACATGTTCCGGCTGGCGGGCATTTATGGACCCGGGCGTAATCAACTGGTCAGCCTGCGCAAAGGCAAGGCGCGTCGGGTTGAAAAACCTGGACAGGTATTCTCGCGCATTCACGTCGATGACATTGCCCAGATACTTGAGGCGGCAGCCACCAGCGGGCTGCCAACGCAGCCGTTCAATGTGTGCGACAACGAAGCTGGCCCTCCGCAGGACGTTGTGGCGTATGCAGCCGAGCTACTGGGCATGGACCCGCCCCCGCTGGTGCCTTTCGATGAGGCGGAGATGTCGCCCATGGGCCGCAGCTTCTATGCGGAATCAAAACGGGTGAAGAACGACCGCATCAAGGATGATCTGGGCGTGGTTCTGAAGTACCCGACCTATCGCGAAGGCCTCAAGGCGCTGGCGGATGCCGGGGACGGGAAAGCCTAGGTGCCGGTAACATCATCCAGAGCCTGATGCAGCCGGACGATGTCTGCCGGCGTGGACAGGCGATGGTCGCCGGATTTGACCAGCGTATAGGCCACGTCATCGCCCTCCAGGGCTTCCACCAGCATAAGCGCGTGCTGCCACGGCACATCGTCGTCGCACATGCCCTGCAGAATGCGCACAGGGCAGGTCACCGGGATGGGCTTGTCGAGGATGAGATGATTCCGGCCTTCCTCGATTAGCCGACGGGTAATGATGTAAGGCTCATCATCATAGTCAGATGGTTGGTTGTACCGGCCCTCGTCCATAATCGTGCGGCGTATTTCGTCGGAAAACCCGGCCCACATCAGCTTTTCCGTAAAATCCGGGGCCGGCGCGATGAGCACCATGCCCTTGAGGCGATCGCCTTCGCCTGCAGCCTGCAGCGCTTGGGCTGCGAGAAGAGACAGCCAGCCGCCCATGCTGGACCCAACCAGAACCACAGGGCCGGGAGCCAGGTCCCGCAGCACTTGCAGCCCGCCTTCAAGCCAGCGACCAATTGTGCCGTCTGTGAAGTCACCGGAAGATGCCCCGTGTCCGAAATAGTCAAACCGGACAAAAGCCTGGCCCCGTTCTTTTGCCCAGTCGTCCAGCGCGGTTGCTTTTGTGCCCGTCATGTCCGACTTAAAGCCGCCGAACCAGACCACCGTGGGGCCGCGTCCATCGCGCGCCTGAAAAGCGAGCGTTTCGCCGTCGGGACGGGTAAGGTTCTGGAACGTATTTTCTGATTGGGTCATAAGGCCTGAATTCACTTGGTACTTGGGAGCACAAGAGCTCTTGGAACACACGGACAGCCAGCTTACCAAGCCCGGCGTGCTGCAGGTAATCCCTCAGCTTGACGCAGGGGGTGCTGAGCGCTCCTGCGTGGAGATTGCCAGCGCGGTTGCGGCTAATGGCTGGCGGTCGTTTGTGGCCACCAGTGGGGGGCGGCTTGAAACGGAGCTGCTGCGGGCGGGCGTCACCGTGTTTCATATGGATGCCGCCTCCAAGAACCCGATGGTCATGATGGAAAACATTGGCAAGCTGCGCCGGATCATCCGGGCGCGCGACATATCCATCGTCCATGCCCGCAGCCGGGCGCCGGCATGGAGTGCCATGGCAGCAGCCAATGCCGAGTATCGCCATTTCGTCACGACGTATCATAGCAAGGTCCACGACAAGCCGCGCTGGAAGGTGTTCTATAATTCAGTGATGGCCCGGGGCGAAGCTGTGATTGCCAACTCACAATTCACCGCTGATCGCATCATGATGGCCCATGGGACACCGGTCGAGACGGTACATCCCATTCCCCGCGGCTTTGATCTTGAGACCTTTGATCCCGACAGCGTCGATCAGGCGCGCGTTCAGACGCTGAAGAACGAATGGGGTGTTGAGGGCGACAACCGTCCTTTGGTTGTGCTGCCCGCCCGTCTGACCCGCTGGAAGGGTCCGCTGCTTTTGATTGACGCCGCAGCCAAGACCACCCTGCCCGCAAGATTTGTCATCGCAGGCGATGCACAGGGGCGGGAAGACTTTGAAGCGGAAGTCCGCCAGCACATTTCGGATCTTGGCCTCATGGAGCAGGTGACGCTGGCAGGGCACATCAGCGATATGGCCGCAGCCTACAAGGCGGCGGACATTGTCGTTTCCGCCTCCCTTGACCCTGAACCATTCGGACGCATCGGCGTGGAAGCACAGGCCATGGGCAAACGCATGATCGCGCCGGACCATGGCGGGGCGCGTGAGCAATTCATCACGGACCCTGCCCATCAGCGTACCGGCTGGCTGTTTGAGCCCGGCAATGCGGAGGCCCTCGCGTCGGTGCTTGATGACGCGCTTGCCATGTCGGCCGAGGACGCATCTCAGATGGGCGCGCGGGCGCGGGCCCATGCGCTCAGCTCTTTCACCTCAGCGGCCATGTGTGCCTCAACCCTGGATGTTTATCGTGATGTCCTGAGCGGTGCGGCGAGCGCCCGAAAGGCCGCCGTAACTTCATGAGTAGGGAAAACATTCTGATCATCAAGCTGGGCGCGCTTGGGGATTTTGTTCAGGCGCTTGGTCCCTTTGCCGCCATCCGCACCCATCACGATGCGCTGGATGAGACGGGCCACGCGCACATTACCTTGCTCACAACGCCGGCCTTTGCAGGTCTTGCCAAAGACTCAGGCTATTTCGACGACATCTGGGACGACGGGCGCACAAAGGGCTTTGGGTCACTGCTGTCGCTGGTTCGCCGCATGAGCTGGGCAAAGTTCACGCGCGTCTATGACCTTCAGACGTCCTCGCGCTCGTCCATGTATTTTCACCTGCTTTGGCCACGCACCGAGTGGTCCGGCATTGCACGGGGATGCTCACACCCGCACGCCAACACACGCCGCGATTTCATGCACACCATTGATAGACAGGCCGAGCAGCTGCGGGATGCCGGCATCGCTGACACACCGATGCCTGATCCCACACGGCTTGCCGGCTCCAGATCAGCGGTGGAGATGATTGGATCGGATGCGCCCTATGGTCTCATGGTGCCTGGCGCTGCGCCCCACCGCCCGGCCAAGCGCTGGCCTGCCAGCCATTTTGCGCAGGTCGCGCGTGATTGGGCCGCACAAGGCATCCGCCCGGTCATTTTGGGGTCGAAGAGCGAAAAACCCCTCGCGCAGGACATCGCGGAGAGCGAATCCACGGCCCTCGATCTTGCCGGAGACACTAGCCTCAATGACATCGTCACCCTGGCCCTGAGTGCAAAAATGGCTGTGGGCAACGATACAGGGCCCATGCATCTCATATCGCTCAGCGGCACACCGAGCGTGGCACTGTTTGGCTCAGACAGTGATCCCGCCCTATGCGCACCGCGCGGACCAAGGGTCAGTATCCTCGCCGGGCCGGAGATTTCCGCGCATTCTCCTGACGACGTTAAGTCCGCGTTGGCGAAACTTGCCGGAATAACTTGAATTTCAGTCGGATTCGCGAAATATAGGCGCTTCAACACCTTGTGTTTCACTGGACGGGGCTTGCGGGACTGTATGAATGAACGTTTCTCCCGCGCCGTCCTGACGGGAGAGTAACGACATCGCACGCCGCCCCAATATGGCGCCCCCTCAAAAACAAGAGGGCCCGCGCGCCAATGACCAGATCAATGTTCCAGATGTTCGGCTGATTGATGCCGAAGGCGAAAATGTAGGCGTCGTCGCCACAGACCGCGCCATGGAAATGGCCTCCGAGGTTGGCCTTGATCTGGTGGAGGTTTCTCCCACCGCCAAGCCGCCGGTCGCCAAGATCATGGATCTGGGCAAATACAAGTATCAGGCCCAGAAGAAAGCCGCCGAAGCGCGCAAGAACCAGAAAACGGTCGACGTCAAAGAAATCAAAATGCGCCCGAACATCGACACGCATGATTACGACGTGAAGATGCGCAACATGCTTCGCTTCTTTGAAGAAGGCGACAAGGTGAAGGTCACCCTGCGCTTCCGCGGCCGTGAAATGGCCCACCAGGAACTCGGCATGAAACTACTCCACAAGGTCCGTGACCAGGTGGACGAGATTGCCAAGGTGGAACTCCACCCCAAGCTTGAAGGCCGCCAGATGATCATGGTGCTGGCACCGCGCTAGGCACCTGTTGTTTCGAAAAATGCCCGTGTCCAGATGGATCCGGGCATTTTTTATGCTCCCACTCGCTCGTTCACCAAATCCATCAGGGAGAAACCATGAGCACCCGCCACCTTGTTGATCCGGACCTGCAATCGTTTCTGGATGTGTTTCCTACACTTGAACTTTCAACCGAGGCTTTGCCGGGCATACGTGAGCTGATGGCCAGCATGGCTGTGCTTGGTGATCCGGCGGAGCATGATGTCACCCGTCGCGAAATCAAGGTGCCAGGGCTCAAGGGTGCGCCGGATGTTCGATGCCTGGTTTACGAGAGCAATAAGAGCTCCGGCGCCCGCCCGGGCTTCCTGCATATCCATGGCGGCGGATATATCGGCGGCAATGTGGAAGGTTCTGACCAGCGCAACACGCGGATTGCAGCACAGCTCGGCGTGACCGTTGTTTCCGTCGAGTACCGACTGGCACCCGAACACCCCTATCCTGCACCGCTTGATGACTGCGCTGATGCACTTGCGTGGCTGTTTGACAATGCGGGCGAGTTGAATGTGGACGCTGCGCGCATTGCCGTGGGGGGTGACAGTGCCGGTGGCGGGTTGGCGGCAGCCCTTGTCCAGCGCACCCATGCGGAAGGAAAATACACAATCGCGTTCCAGCATCTTGTCTATCCCATGCTGGATGACCGCACGACAGCACCGGGCGCAACACCTGATCCGCTTACGGGCGAGTTCGTGTGGACGGCGGACGCCAATGTGTTCGGCTGGGCGTCCTATCTGGGTGACGCTGATCCCGCCGCCCCGGCTGTGCCAGCCCGCGCGCAGAGCGTGGAAGGACTGCCGCCCACATGGATCGGTGTCGGCAGCCTTGATCTGTTTTTGGATGAAGACATCGCCTATGCCCGTCGGCTGACGGCGGCAGGCGTCGCAACGGAATTGCAGGTCTATCCGGCCGCCTATCACGGCTTTGTCTTTGTGCAGGACGCGCCGGTGTCTCAACGGTTTGAGCGGGATTATCTGGAATCGCTGGGTCGCGGCCTGGGCGTTTACGAGCCAGCCTAACGCAGCTTTTTTGCATTCCAGCCAATCGGCGTCATACTTCTCCAGAAAACAAAAAACATGGGAGGGGACACCGATGCGCTTTGGGGTCTTTTACGAACTTCAGCTGCCACGCCCCTGGGGTGAGCACGGGGAACATCGTCTTTTCAAGGAGGCGCTGGACCAGATCGTTCTCGCGGACAAGCTTGGTTACGACTATGCGTGGGAGGTGGAGCACCACTTCCTTGAGGAGTACTCCCACTCCGCAGCACCGGAAGTGTTTCTCGCCGCCGCCGCAGGGCAAACCAAAAACATCCGGTTGGGCCATGGCATTCGGCAGGTGATTGCCAACTACAATCACCCGGCCCGCACGGCTGAGTGCATCGGAACGCTTGATCTCATTTCAGATGGCCGTGTGGACTTTGGCATTGGCGAGGGCGCAACGCGTCTTGAGCTTGGCGGCTTTGACATTCCCGCGCGGGAAAAACGCGAGATGTCCCTGGAGGCAGCCGAGCAGATCGCCAACATGATGGTGATGGACCCCTATCCGGGGTTTGAAGGCAAGACCTTCTCCATGCCGTGCCGCAATGTGATCCCCAAACCAATGCAGAAGCCGCATCCGCCCATGTGGATGGCCTGCACCAATCGCGACACCATCAAGGTGGCGGCGTCTCTTGGTCTCGGCGCGCTGGCGTTCTCATTTGTTGATCCCGACGAAGCCCGCGCGTGGGCCGACATCTATTACGGCATCATCAAGTCAGACCAGTGCGTACCGCTGGGCCATCGGGTCAATGCCAACATCGCCATGGTGTCGTCTTTCTCAATCCATCAGGACCGCGAGGAAGCAATCCGCCGTGGCCATGAAGGCTTTGAGTTCTTCGGCTATGCACTTGGGCGCATGGTGACGCAGGACTTCGTGCCGGGCCGTACGGATATGTGGGCGGAATATATCGAGCGTCGCGGTGACCGGACGGAGGACGTGATCAAGGAAGCCGCGTCCCAGGCCCCCGGCGGGCTTGGTGGCATCGGCACGCCGGACGACATGCGCGCGCATTTGAAAGCCATGCAGGAGGCCGGCGTTGATCAGGTGATCTTCATGCAGCAGGCGGGCAACAACTCCCACCAGCATATCTGCGAAAGTCTTGAGCTGTTTGCGTCTGACGTCATGCCGGACTTCAAGGCGGACGTTGCCAAGCGTGAGGCCCGGAAAGCTCAAGAGCTGGCGCCCTACATCGAGGCAGCCCTTGCCCGGAAACAGAAGATGGCGCCCATCGCGGACAAGGACATTCCGGTTATTCCAGCTGCGGTGTCGAAACCGCAGGTGAACCAGACGGCTGCGGAATAGGCAGAGATCTGCGACCCACTGACCGTGTGATATTTTCTGGGAACAACGCAGCGTCTGCATCGTTCTACTCCTGTCTGTAATTCAAACGGGAGTAGTCCTTATGACCGATCTGCTTAAAGCCCTCGCTGTAGTCACTGTGATGGCGGTCCCCGCCGGCGGGTGCGCGCTCGGCGTTGCAGCCGGTGCCGGATACACCGTGGCTGACGAGGTGAATGAAGGCGACGGCGAGTTTGACGTACTGGAAGACGTACGCGGCGAAGGTAACGGCGCCAACTAACCCGCACGCCTCTCCTCACGAAACCATCGCATCTTTCAACGATCGGTGATGGTGCGCGAAGCCTGGATGTTGCTCCCCTGTGGCGTCCGGGTTTTGCCGTGTCTGCTTGTCCAACCCCGGGCTATGCAGAAAGCCGCTGCTTGAAGAAGTCCAGAATGTTGTCACGTGCCATGGCTGTGGGCTCCCCCTCCTCATCAATGAGATGGGTGGTCACCACGCTGTGGGGCGTCGTCACAAACTTCTTGGCGAATTCAGGGAGGTCGGTGTTGGCCGCACTGTCTGGCAGCACATGGCCTTCGAAACGATCGCCCAGGGCTTCTGCATAGCGGGCAAACCGCTCTGCCTGGCAGAAGCTGTCCCCCTCAAAGCGATAGGCCAGCACCGTGAGGTCGTCGCGCTCCATGCGTGCACGCACGGCGGCCAGCTCTTCCGGTGGGCTTTCGACGGCGGCCTTGTCGTCGAGCGGCAGGGACGGCTGAGACAGCACCGGCGCCAGAACCGCGTCCTCAAGCATCATCGACAGAGCGAAATTGCCCGTGAAGCACATGCCGATGGCCCCAACGCCGGGGCCGCCACATTCTTCGTGGGCCAGTTTCGCCAGCGCCCGCAGCCAGATCGTGACCGGGCTGGCCTTGCCGTCCGGATTGCCTTTGGCAAAAGCCCGGAACTCAGCGCTGACGCACGCGTGTTGGAAGCTTTCAGAGCCTTCTTTTTCGGTGGGAACCGCGCCATCGCGGCCAAAAAGCGACGGCATATAGACCGTAAACCCAGCATCGCGCACCCAGCGGGCAAACCGCGACACATGGGGACTAATATTGGGCATTTCCGTCATCACGATGACCGCCGGGCCCGACCCCATGACATGCACCATCTTGGTGATGCCCGGCGTTGCCCCGTCCAGGGTGATCTCCCGATGGTCGAAATCATCCAGCGGATCATCTTCAAACATGCTTTGCGCAGACATCGGCACCTTTCTGAGTTTATATATTGAACTCAGCCTAGCGGATCATGTCCCAGCCCGGCAACAAAAAAGGGCATCAGGCATGACCGGAACGGGACCTCACTCCTCTTGCATCCCCCTTCTGGCCCCTCTATAACCCCGCCTCTTAGTGCCGCCTGGCCTGTAGGGCATGCCATGGCGGCTTTGTTGCTGTTCCAGCGCTGGATCAATGATCTGGCGCTTTGATTTGAAGGAAGACGCGAAATGCCCAAACTGAAGACAAAGAGCGGCGCCAAGAAGCGTTTCTCTCTTACGGCTAAAGGGAAAGTGCGCGCGGGCCAGGCCGGCAAGCGCCACGGCATGATCAAGCGAAGCCAAACCCAGATTCGTAATCTGCGTGGCACCACCATCCTGTCACCGCAGGATGCCAAGGTCGTCAAAAAGTTCCTGCCATACGGCTGAACGCCCCTTTTAGAAAATCGTTTGAGGAGAACCTGACATGGCACGTGTCAAACGGGGCGTCACAACTCACGCCCGTCATCGCAAAGTTATCAAGAAAGCCAAGGGCTATTACGGCGCCCGGAAGAACACCTTCCGTATCGCCACCCAGGCTGTCGACAAGGCTGGCCAGTACCAGTATCGCGACCGCAAGGTCCGCAAGCGGACGTTCCGTTCGCTTTGGATTCAGCGCATCAATGCTGCCACGCGTGAGCACGGCATGACTTATGGCCGATTTATCAACGGCCTCACGGTTGCCGGGATCGACGTGGACCGCAAAGTGCTGTCTGACATCGCGATCCGCGAACCTGAGGCCTTCAAGGCTCTGGTCGATCAGGCGGCCGCCGCGCTGAAGTAGTCCTTAGGACTCATCCACACGATAAACATCGCTGTTTGCCCGCGCGGGCTGCTGCCGGTTCCCACCAGAACCGACGAGCTGCCACGCGCGTGGCAACAGCGATTTTTTTATGCAACAAGGCCAAGATGCAAATGGCCGGAATTGAGACCAGATGAGCGACCTTCAGACCGAAGCGAAAACCCTCGAAGACCAGTTCACCTCTGCGATCGCAGATGCTGAAACCCTCGACGCGCTGGAACAGGTGCGCGTGGCCGCCCTTGGCAAGAAGGGGCGTGTCTCTGAACTGATGAAGGGCCTGGGCAAGATGAGCCCGGAAGAGCGCAAGGAAGCAGGCCCGCTTCTCAATGGCCTCAAGACGCGCATCGCCGACGCCATCACCGCGCGTCAGGCCATGCTGCATGAAGCAGCACTTGAAGTGCAGTTGGAACAGGAGCGCGTGGACGTCACGCTGCCCGTTGCCGCTGCGCCGGCGGAGCAGGGCCGCATCCACCCAAACTCACAGGTGATGGATGAGATCGTCGCTATCTTCGCCGACATGGGCTTTGACGTGAAGGAAGGTCCGGACATCGAAACGGACGAATACAACTTCACCGCCCTGAACATCCCGCCGGAGCACCCTGCCCGGCAGATGCATGACACGTTCTATTTCCATGAGCAGGAAGACGGCTCACGGCTGTTGCTCCGTACACATACAAGTCCCGTGCAGGTGCGCACCATGCGCAGCGAAAAGCCGCCGCATCGCTTCATTGCGCCGGGCCGCACGTTCCGCTGCGACAGTGACCAGACGCATACCCCGATGTTCCATCAGGTCGAAGGCATGGTCATTGATGAAACAACCCATATGGGTCACCTGCGCTGGACACTGGAAGAATTCGCCCGCGCCTACTTTGAAGTAGACAGCGTGGAAATGCGGTTCCGCCCCAGCTACTTCCCGTTCACGGAACCGTCCATGGAAGTGGACATCCGCTGTGATCGGTCTGGCAAGGACGTCAAGATCGGCCAGGGTGACGACTGGATGGAAATTCTGGGCTGCGGCATGGTCAATCCGAATGTGTTGTCCGCGTCCGGCCTCGACCCTGAGGTCTATCAGGGCTTTGCCTTCGGCATCGGCATTGATCGCCTCGCCATGCTGAAATATGGCGCACCTGATCTGCGGGCGTTCTTTGATGGCGACCTGCGCTGGCTCAAGCATTACGGGTTCTCGGCTCTGGATGTACCGTCTCTATACGGGGGGCTGAGCCGATGAAATTCTCCCTCTCCTGGCTCAAGGATCATCTTGAGACAACAGCCACGCTCGAAGACCTGTCTGACGCCCTGACCATGCTTGGGCTGGAAGTGGAAGAGATCCACGATCCGGCCAAGGCGCTTGGCGCATTCACCGTCGCGAAGATCATCAGCACGGAACAACACCCCAATGCGGACAAGCTGAGGCTCTGCAAAGTCGCCACGGCCAAGGGCGAGATGCAGGTTGTCTGTGGTGCACCCAATGCACGCGAAGGACTGACCGGCATTTTTGCGCCGGAAGGTGCCTATGTGCCCGGCATCGACATGACGTTGAAGCCAACCGAAATTCGCGGTGTACAGTCCAACGGCATGATGTGCTCGGAACGCGAGCTTGAACTGTCGGAAGAACACAACGGCATCATCGATCTTGAAGGTGACTTTGAGGTCGGCATGGCCGCGGCTGATGCCCTTGGCGTCAATGACCCCGTCATCGAGATCGCCATTACACCAAACCGGCCGGACTGCACCGGCGTGCGCGGCATTGCGCGCGACCTGGCGGCCATGGGCGTGGGCACCCTCAAGGCTGAAACCATCGAGGCCGTCCCCGGCACGTTTGAGAGTGACACCAAGGTTGAACTGAAATTCGACAGCGCCCCTGCCTGTCAGTTGTTCCTTGGACGGATGATCAAAGGTGTAAAGAACGGCCCGTCACCGGATTGGCTGCAGAAAAAGCTGCGCGCCATCGGCCTTCGTCCAATCAATGCGCTGGTGGACATCACCAACTACATGTCATTCGATCGTGCCCGTCCGCTGCATGTGTTTGATGCGGACAAGCTTTCAGGCACCGTGCATGCGCGCATGGGCCGGACGGGCGAAGAATTTCTGGCGCTCGACGGCAAGGAATACAAAGCCGACGACAGCATGTGTGTGATCGCCGACGATAACGGCATGCTCGGGCTTGGTGGCGTCATGGGCGGCGAAGCCACGGGCTGCACCGAGGACACGGTCAACGTGTTTGTGGAATGCGCGCTGTTTGACCCCATCACGATCGCGACAGCCGGTCGCAAGACAGGCATCACGTCCGACGCCCGTTTCCGCTTCGAGCGCGGCGTTGATCCGGAATTTGCTCACGACGGCATGGAAATGGCGACCCGCCTGATCCTCGACATGTGCGGCGGTGACGCCAGCACCGTTGAGAGTGCCGGTAGCATCCCGGAATGGCGCCGCGAAATTGCATTCGACACGGCACGGGTCCGCAAGCTCACCGGCCTGGAACTTAATGACGCGTGCATCTTCTCAATCCTTGAGGCTCTTGGGTTCGAGAGCGACAGCACCTCATCTCCGGCCAAGGTAACGCCACCGTCGTGGCGTCCTGATGTGCATGGCTCCGCAGACCTTGTTGAAGAAGCAGTGCGTGTACATGGCATCAATGAGGTGAAGCCAACGCCCCTGCCCCGTCTGCATGCCGTGGCGAAACCGATCCTCACGCCAATGCAGGGCCGTGTGCGCCTCGCCCGGCGTGGACTGGCCTCACGTGGCCTGTCTGAGGCCGTGACGTGGGCCTTCTGCTCAAAGCAGCAGGCGGAATTGTTCGGCGGCGGGCAAAAGGCGCTGGAGCTGGCAAATCCGATCTCGTCGGAACTGTCCGACATGCGCCCGAGCATTCTGGCAACCCTTGCAGCTGCTGCTCAGCGCAACATTGACCGGGGCATGCGCGACGTTGCGCTGTTTGAAGTCGGTGCCCACTACGCAGACGAAACTCCGGAAGGCCAGAGCACATCTGCCGCCGGCGTGCGCGCAGGCAACACCACCCGTGAATGGCAAGGGGCATCGGTTCCGGACGTCTTCACCGCCAAGGAAGATGCGCTGGCGGCTCTGGCCGCTGCAGGCGGACCTGCTGCCAATGCCCAGGTGTCGGCGGGCGCGTCCGAGTGGTACCACCCGGGCCGCTCCGGCCTGCTGACCCTTGGGCCCAAAGTTGTGCTGGCACAATTTGGTGAGCTGCATCCGCGCGTTGTTGAGGCCCTTGGCCTGTCGGGCCGTGTGGCTGCTTTCGAGGTCTATCTCGATGCCATCCCGGCTCCGCGCAAGAAGGCCACACGGTCTAGGCCACCGCTTGATGCTGCTGACCTGATGCCCGTTCGCCGTGACTTTGCTTTTGTCGTGTCCAAGGACGTGGCCGGCAGTGATTTGCTGAAGGCTGCCAGATCGGCAGACAAGAAGCTCATCACCGATGCACAGATCTTCGATATCTACGAAGGCGCTGGCATTGATGTGGCCAGCAAGTCGGTGGCTATTGAAGTCACGCTGCAGCCCACGGGGCAGACAATGACCGACAAGGACATTGATGCGGTGTCCGAGAAAATCGTTGCATCCGTGCACAATGCGACGGGCGGCACACTGCGCGGCTGACGGTACAGGCCGGGCGGGGGTAATGTGTGTCATTGGCTGTACGTGATTCGCTGCAGCACATGATGCGGATACATGCCCATGACCGCCCCGAATGATGCAACAGAGCCACCCTATGAGCAGGGCGCAGCTGAAGCCCGCAGCTGGTTTGACCGCCAGCTGCTGCTGGATTCGTGGGATGGGCGCGGCCTGTCGCCTCTGAACTGGGTGATCCTTGTTCTGATTATTCTCAGCGTCGTGCTGTTTACTGTCGAGACCATGGAAGGTTTGTCGCCCAACACGGCCTTTCTGCTAGATCTGGCCAATGATGCCGTTCTGCTGATCTTTGCCATCGAATTCTGTCTTCGCTTGTGGTGCGCCGGACAGACCCGCGGCGTCACGGGGCTGCGCAATCGCGTCCACTATGCCGGGCGGTTCTGGCTGTCGGTCGATTTCCTGGCGTTTGGCCCTGAACTGATCGTGCTGATCGCGACCGGTTTCATGGGGGCCGATATGGCATGGTTGCGCGCCTTCCGGCTGGCGCGGCTGTTCAAGCTGGCAAAGTATTTCGAGCCCGCGCGTGTGGTTATCAGGGTTCTACGGTCAACCTGGCGTCAGCTCCTGGTGGCTGCGGTAATTGCGTCGCTGGTGATCTATTCCGCTGCCGTCATCATGTACCTGTTTGAGCGCGACACCATGCCAGAGGCGTTTGGATCCATTCCCAAGGCCATGTGGTGGAGCGTGGTGACGCTCTCGACGGTGGGCTATGGCGATGTGGTGCCGGCCACCCTTGGGGGACGCATGGCGGCAGGGTTGCTCATTCTGGGCGCCATCGGCCTTGTGAGCCTGCCATCGGGCATTATTGCCGGTGCTTTTCAGGACGAATTGCGCCAGCAGCGCGAGCGCGAACGGCTTGAGGAGGAAGAAGAAGCAGGCCCCAAACCGGGCATGTGATCAACCGCGGGGCATGCGGCATCAATTCCGCTAGGCGCAAGGGTTTGCGGGTGCTATATGCCGCTGCAATGACTGACCTTTCTCATATCCGCAACTTCTCCATCGTGGCGCATATTGACCACGGCAAATCCACGCTGGCCGACCGGCTGATCCAGTTCACCGGTGGTCTTGCTGCGCGTGAGATGAAGCAGCAGGTGCTCGACTCGATGGATATCGAGCGCGAGCGCGGTATCACCATCAAGGCGCAGACGGTCCGGCTGGAATACACAGCCGACGACGGCCAGCCCTATGTGCTGAACCTGATCGACACGCCAGGCCATGTGGATTTCGCTTACGAGGTGAACCGCTCGCTGGCCGCCTGCGAGGGGTCGCTGCTGGTGGTCGATGCCAGTCAGGGCGTGGAAGCGCAGACCCTGGCGAATGTGTATCAGGCCATTGAGGTCGATCATGAAATCGTACCGGTCCTCAACAAGATCGACCTCCCCGCAGCCGAGCCCGACCGCATCAAACAGCAGATTGAGGATGTGATCGGTCTGGACGCATCGGAGGCACTCGAGATTTCTGCCAAGACCGGCCTTGGCATTGAGAGCGTGCTGGAAGCCATCGTGCACAAGTTGCCACCGCCCAAGGGCGACCGCTCTGCACCGCTCAAGGCCATGCTGGTGGATAGCTGGTACGATGCCTATCTGGGCGTCATCGTTCTTGTGCGCATCATCGATGGCGAGCTCAAGAAGGGCCAGCGCATCCATATGATGGCAACCGATGCCACCTACGGGGTGGATGAAGTTGGTGTGTTCCGTCCCAAGAAGGAAAAAGTTGCAAGTCTTGGCCCGGGTGAAATCGGCTATCTGACGGCCTCTATCAAGCAGGTTGCCGACACGGCTGTGGGCGACACGATTACTGATGAAAAACGCCCGACGGCAGAAGCTCTGACCGGCTTCAAACCGGCGCAGCCGGTTGTCTTCTGCGGCCTCTTTCCGGTGGACGCGGCGCAGTTTGAAGACCTGCGCGATTCACTTGGCAAGTTGCGCCTCAATGACGCCAGCTTTGAGTATGAGATGGAAACGTCAGCGGCATTGGGTTTCGGCTTCCGCTGCGGGTTCCTTGGCCTGCTTCATCTTGAGATCATCCGTGAACGGATTGAGCGTGAGTTCAACATCGATCTCATTACCACCGCGCCAAGTGTGGTCTATCACATGCACATGACCGACGGTGAGATGGTGGAGTTGCACAATCCCGCTGACATGCCGGACCCGATGAAGATCGAAACCATCGAAGAGCCCTGGATCCGGGCAACGATCCTGGTGCCGGATGAATATCTCGGAGCAGTCCTCAAACTATGCGAAGACCGGCGCGGCGTGCAGCAGGATCTGACCTATGTGGGCGGCCGGGCCATGGCCGTTTACCGCCTGCCTCTCAATGAGGTTGTGTTCGACTTCTATGACCGGCTCAAATCTGTCACCAAGGGCTATGCCAGCTTCGACTACAACATCGAAGACTATCAGCCGGGCAATCTGGTGAAGATGTCCGTTCTGGTGAACGCGGAACCCGTGGATGCATTGGCGATGATCGTGCACAAGGAACGGGCTGAGGCACGTGGACGGGGCATGTGCGAGAAGCTCAAGGACCTGATCCCGCGCCACCTGTTCAAGATACCGGTGCAGGCAGCCATCGGCGGCCGGGTGATTGCCCGCGAGACCATCGCGGCCATGCGCAAGGACGTGACGGCCAAGTGCTACGGCGGTGACGCGACGCGTAAGCGCAAGCTCCTCGACAAGCAGAAAGAGGGCAAGAAGCGCATGCGTCAGTTTGGCAAGGTGGACATTCCGCAGGAAGCATTCATCTCAGCGCTGAAGATGGACGACAACTAGTCCAACTCAGGCCTTGCGGGCACGTAGCCATGCACCGAGGAAACACAGCAGCGCCAGCAGACCGAAGAACACGGTTGCAGGTTGGCCAAGTACCCAGATTGCGTAGGGGTCCCAGATTTCCGGTGACAGATAGCGCTGGGTGATGGCCTGGCTCAGGTTCAGTGAACCGGAGTGGATGGCAAACCACACCTCTCCCAAAGACGCCATGCCTGATCTGGACACAACATCGCTGATGGCGGCACCAATGGCCGCGCCCAGAAACAGGACTGTCAGAACACGCAATATCATGGTGCTGACGATCCTGCTTCGAGATTAAGGCGGTGTTACGACCGGCTAACCGTTTCGGGGGCGGAAGATTAGGGCAATGATGATGCCCAGCACGCCCAGAACCGCCCAAGCGGGATAGCTGAGAACTGACACTACGCCAGGATCCCATGCGGCAGGCGGCAGGGTGACTTCAGCCCACGCCTTGAAGCTCTCAAGTGATGTCGCGCCAAGGCGGCCATCAAGTAGCGCCCAGACTTCAGCAAAAGAGTTGATGCCGACTTCACCGGACTCAAGTGAGCGCAGCACATCCGCGCCGAAAACCATCAAGGCGCCTGCAATAAGCACCAGACCGAGCAAACGAAAGATAACCATTGTAAAGGCCCCCCAATATTGGCCAAACGCGGATACTCAGCGCTTCGTGAAACACAATCAGGGGCATCCCCATGCCCAAGCGTCACGTCGCGCCTGCAGCGATATCCTGCAAAAACACGTTGTGCATAGTCAAACCGCACTCGCCCTCCTTACGCAAGTGTAAACAGCTTTCATTTATTGCGGGTGTTTGGGCGAGTTAGGGCCCAAAAGTCCCTTGATGCGTGGGGTTCGATGGGCTATCCCCCCTGCTCCCGTGTCCGCAAGTGATGTGGGTTGACGGAGAGGTGGCCGAGTGGTCGAAGGCGCACGCTTGGAAAGCGTGTAGGCGGGTAACCGTCTCCAGGGTTCGAATCCCTGTCTCTCCGCCATTCACCTTGGTTAACAAGGTCGCGGCTGCTCCAGCCTCCCATCAAGATGTTCATGTGTCTGCGCATCGTATTGCGTTGCTACGGGACGTTCCCATGCGCCTGTAACTGCCGCCCTGGTAGTCAAACAGGGTTGCCGCCTATTCATGATGCATTCATGTGACACCGCCACACAATCAAGGTTAACGCCCTTCGAAGGACAACCACAGCCGAAGCAGGTGCCTGCGGCGGTCTGGTTCGGGCCAATCCTCATAGGCGGTACGTGAATGCAGGGTGGTGTGGTTGGAGATGAACTGCATGTCTCCGGGCTCCAGCCACATATCCAGGTGAAATTCCGGCGAAAGACATTTCTCGTCGTAGAAATCCATGATGCGCATTGCGGCATCATCGATGGTGACATCCGGTAGGCGCGCAGCTGAGCGGAAGTACTCCGAGTGATAGAACGTACGCAGCACACCATCAGCGCCCATCTGGCAGGGTGCAATGTCGACATATTTTGCTTCGCCCGCTTGTTCTTCATCGCGGCGGTCGAGCTGAAACGGCTCGAACAAGCGCTCGACAAGGTCGGGGTGTTCAGCAGCCAACGCATTGAAAATGGCAACCGAGCTGACGATCCGACTTTGACCGCCGCTTTTGGCGGCGCGCAGGCACATCAGCCCCACGGCATCAGCGGCATCACAATGAAAGTCGATGTTGCCGGATGTGCGATAGCGGCGAACGATGGCGTTGTCGCCCTCCTCACCATAGTTGGTGACATGGCCCAGCAGTTCATCCTGCGGATTCTGCGCGCCGGGCACTCCCAGATGATGGCCGATACCCCAATAGGCATAGGCTGAAAAATCATCCCCCCAATCGAGGACCGGCAATCCACGCACAGCCACAAACCCCCGGCCGGATTCGATCTCCCGGCGCCAGGCCGCAATGCGAGGTGCCAGACTTGGAAGGTTGAAGTTGTCGCGTGTGACGCCTTCCATCTGCACATCACGCGCAATCAGGGTGTCCACCGCCGTCTTGATTTCAGCAATCTCGTTGGCGGTCAGATGTTCGAGCCATTCATCCGACCGTGTGCGCATGTCAGCACCACGCCAGTCTGCAGGGGACGACACCGGGCCTGCCGGTACGCTGTTGTGATCACGGATGAAGTAGTGGAGCGCCTGCTCGCCAAACGAACGATACGATTTTTCTGCCTGCATGGTTGTTCCTCCCGGCTGTAGTCAGAAGCCTAACCAAGCCCCACACACCAAACAAGTTCCAAATGGAACCTTTTGACCCCACACCGCATTGACGGCATAAATGCTGAATGCAGGACTTTGAATCGATTCTGAAACTGAAGAATCCAGGAGACCGGGCGGATCGCTTAATCTACTGGATCAGCTATCTCGCGAACCATTTCACCATTCCGGCCTATCGCGACATATCCACCGAACTTGATCTCACCCGCCACGAAGCTTTGATCCTGCTGTCGCTTGGCAGCCTTCGTGATGAGTTGACGGCACGGGATATCGCGGCGGTGTCAGGCCGCCCAAAGAACAGCGTCAGCCGTGCGGTTGCAACACTGGAACAACGCAAACTCATCAAGCGCCGCATGCATGTCGCGGACAAGCGACAACAACCACTTACATTGACGTCATCAGGCCGGAAGCTCTTTGAGAGGATTTATGACCACCTGGGGAGGCGCGCACAGAAAGCAACAGCCGTGCTGTCCTCACAGGAACGACGGCAGCTCAACAGTCTACTTGCGAAGCTGGTCGCTGGATCAATTGACTGGGTAGATGGCTAGAATCTGTGAGGTACCACGGTCGGTCTACGGCACGCGTGCGACAACAAGGGTCCGGCGCGGACGGGCATAGAAGGTATCTTCCATAACCCGTGGACCGGTGAGGTATTTCCCCATGGTCGAGGTATAGGTGTATTCAACCTCGGCAATGATTACGCTGCCATTGGTGAAGACCAGATTGTTCGGCACCTGGATGGTGGACCCCTTGGCGTGAGCAGCGGTGTTGTGCCCGTCGCTCCAGTCCACACGAACTGACCCGGTTCCCTGATCTGATGCACTGGTCAGAACAATCTTGATCCCGGTTGAATCAAACGGCTCAAGAATAGCTTTTGATGCGCCGAAGATGTCGGTCATGTCAGCGTTGGACAAAGCCATGGCCTGTGCGGCCAGATCCGCTGCCGTGCTTGCAACGGCTGTGGCCTTCCGGTGAGCAATGAGGCCGGATGAAAGCTCAACGGCGCCCAGATACATCACCGTCATAACCGGCAGCAGAAGCGCGAACTCCACAGCAGACATGCCGCGGGTATCGTTCTTCAGGTTTCGGGCGAGCTTCAAAATGCTCATGACTATTTGCCCCCGCCCAATGTCGCGTTGTTGAACGGCTCGTTGCGGAAGGCGGCACTGGACACGATCAGTCTTTGGCCACCGGCCATGTTCGACATGGCGTCGCCGATCATGGGCGTGGCGATGTTCCACACATAGAAGACGCGCACCAGAACGATGTCGCCGGGCGCGCCGGGTTGGAACAGAAGGTCGGTCCGCAGGTCACCATCCGCTGTAAGCGGGTCTGTGAAATCGACATTGGTGAAACTATCAAAGCGCCGCACATCGAGCTGCATGCGTGCGTCACAGCCCATGAACATGGCGTCACAAATTCTGGTCCGGATCTGCTCCTTGGTCAGACCCTGAAGCTGCACCTGACCGGTACGCACAAGCCTCGCGGCCTCAGCCGCGCCCGTTTCCAGGCTAACGGACGCAAAGAACACCGCCGTTGCTTCCAGCATTGCGAACAACATGCCGAAAAACGGCAACGCCAGAAGCGCAAATTCCACCGCAGCAGCACCGCGGTTTTCACGGTTGAACCGGCGCAGAAAAAGCCGGGCCGGCGTTATGGTGCGAACAGGATTCATGCCGTGGTTTTACGCGCGCTGACGTTACCAAACCGGCAAGCGTTATATGACAAAACGAAGGGTTGTCTTCACGCTTTGGTAACCAGTTTTCTTAAGGTCCGCTTCATCACCCCGGCATTATCTTGAAAGCCAAATTGAGGTCAGGGGTGGCCTATGTCCGGCTTGCCAATTGTGGTCTGGCCAGACGATCCATCGGGGCAACCCGATCCAAGGAGCATCGGCGGAAAACAGATGCGTCACACCATTCTCCATTTCGCACGCGCTTGCCGGGTTTCTCTTTCCACGGGCATGCGCGGCATTGCAGCATCTCTTTCGGTGCGAAAGTTCGTAACAGACTTCGCTGCCGATCAGCGTGGCAACCTTGCGATGATCTTCGCCCTGTCGCTGCTCCCCCTGACAGCTGCCGCGGGTGCCGCTGTTGATTTGAACCGAGCCTTTATTGTGCAGCAGCGGCTTGAACGCGCACTTGATGCGGCGGGTCTTGCGGTTGGCGCCTCTCCGGCGGCAACCACTGAACAAATGCTCGCAGTGGCGCAGAGCTTTTTCGACGCAAACTACAACGACAAGGAAGTCGGTGTTCCTGGCAAGCTATTGCTGACGCCAGGCGACAGCAGCGTCACCTTGGCGGCGACGGCTGAACTCCCCACCACGATTATGAGTGTTGTCGGCTTCGACAAACTGACCGTTGGCAGTGAAATCACTGTGGTGCGCGAAACAAAGGCGCTGGAGATCGCCATGGTGCTCGACAACACCGGTTCCATGGCCTGGAACGGCAAGATCGGCGCGCTGCGGACAGCGTCAGAAGACCTCGTGTCCATTTTGTTTGGTGATCAGGACACGCCTGAACTGCTGCGCATGTCGCTTGTGCCCTTCGTCACTTCGGTGAACATCAAAGCCGAAGGCTTTGACATGAACTGGATGGATGTGGATGGAAACTCCCAATATCACGGCGAAAATTTTGATCCCAACAGGGGGCCGACCAACCACTTTGAGCTCTTCAACGGGATAAAGAATGCGACCTGGAAAGGTTGTGTGGAAATGCGTCCGGAGCCGTATGACACGCTCGATACAGCACCGACGAAGACCAATGCCAATACGTTGTTTGTGCCGTACTTCTGGCCGGATGAACCCGACACGGAAGACGATTCCCATAACGACTATGCGGACGACCGCATCAGCGGGAAAAAGAAGAAGCGCCAGAAAAACGGTGCGAAGTACATGGGCTACAATGTGTCGGTCGATGAAATCCCGTCCAGCACCAAAGGGCCCAACAAGAGCTGCGCTCGCCCGCTTGTACCCCTGACCAACTCCAAGGCGACATTGGTCAACGAAGTGCGTGCCATGGAGCCCTGGTATAACTCGGGCACAAACATCGCCGAGGGTCTTGCATGGGGCTGGCGTGTTCTGTCACCCGGTGCGCCCTTCACCGAAGGCCGCAGCTTCACAGATCCGGATGTACAGAAGGCCTTGATCCTGCTGACGGATGGCAACAACGAGATTGTGAGCCAGAGCACGTTCAACAAGTCCGACTACACGAGCTTCGGCTATATCGGCAAACAGCGCCTTGGCACCAATGACATTGGCACCGCGCGCGGCAAGGTCGACAAGAAGGTCGAGGAGATGTGCACCCGGATCAAGGATCAGGGCGTGCGCATCTACACCATCACCTTCCAGCTCAACTCGCCAAGCCTTGAAGACGTGTTCCGGGAGTGTGCGACAGAGCCAGAACTGTATTTCGACAGCCCGAGCAACGAGCAGCTACGCGAAGCGTTCCAGGCAATCGCCTATGACCTCAGCAATCTGCGGTTGGCCAAGTAGGACAACGCATTCCTCGGGCTCCGGCCTACTTCGACAAACAAAAAGCCCCGGCACATGTGCTGGGGCTTTTTCATTCTGACTGCCGGAGTGTCTAGCGCGGGTTACTCCTCGCTCGACCCCTGTGCTGTTGCCTCGGCGCCTTCGGTCGCCAGGCCCATCTTGTTGCCGCTCTGGGTCGTGATGCGCTCCGTTACGGTTTCATCATCGCCGATGCGCAACACAGGCTGACAGTGAGGGGCGCAATTGTAGCTCGCCTGCGCGTTGCCGCGATGGAGCGTCAGGAGGCGCGGCGCGGCGTCGACCACATTCACGATCAGTGACGCTGTCTCATTGCCGTCGTGATCAAACACCAGAACATTTGTTGCGCCATAGGTGCGGCCGATCAAGAGCAACATGTCTGGACCCTGCAGAATGGCGTCTGCGATGGATGGGTTACCCACCGCGACAATGGCTGCGGCGCCTTCGATGCGCAGCATCTTTGCCTGGTCAATGCCGACCTTGAAGTCGTGAGACACCATCTCGTACATGCCGCCGGCCTGAGCCGTGTGCACGGGAATGGATGCCAGAACCGCCGGGACCGCCGCAGCGATGCACGCGGCCCGCGCCGCCCGCTTGGCGGTAGTCAATGCATCCTTGGCAGGGGCAATAAGTGTTTCGCGCATGGGGCGCTCCCAGGTCGGTCAAAATAAAGATGGTCAATCCTGACCATCAGCCTCGCTTGAAATGGTGAAGAAACCCCAAAGGGAGCTGTTCAGCTTTGGCCCGCCTTTGCACCTGATTTGTCTCAGCCTTTCAAAGGCTCCTTAGCCCGGCCTTAGCCGCACAGCCTTTAAAAACAGAGGCACAGAGCTGTTTCACCACAGCCTCCACCTTCAATTCAGTTGTGGGCCTCACCTATGCCAACTGCACATCGCCGCCAGATGCACACCAAGGCTGACCCCTTACCTGAGCCCCCAGGTTCATTGTCGTCTGTGACATGCCTTGGTGGATTGATGCATGAGGACAGGGATGATGCTGCCAAAGCCTGCCGTTTCATCTCCTATGCTGCGGGAGACATTGTCGGCGGCCCGGGCGCGGGTGAAACAAGCGTTGCTTTTGTGACCCACGGCGCGGTGCGGGTGTCTCTTCCGCCAGACCGTCATGGGGATGTCGCCTTTTTCGATGTAACGGATGGGGGCGTGTTTGGTCATCTTGAGGCGCTTACCGGCGAAACACCGAAACTGTCAGCTGTTGCCCTCAGCAGCGCAGAAGTGTCGTTTCTGCCCGCATCAGCCTTTTGCATGTTGATTGAGGCACACCCAGTCATCGCCCTAGATCTGATGCGTGCCCATGCACGCGATACCATGACGCAAGCCCCACGCACCCCCGGGGAGGCCAGCGGCAGCAGCCACATGCTGTATGCGGAATTGCTGCGTATGGCGGAGGCGGATTCCAAGATGGAAGACGGCCTGCTTATCTCTCGTCTGCCCCGCCATAGGGAACTTGCAGACTGGACAGGACTGAGTGAAGCAGAGGTCGCTGCAAGTCTCGCCAGCCTGGTCAAATCCGGCTGCGTGGAACGTCGCTATCCAGGCCTTTGCATTCTTGATGCAGAAAAATTGCGGACATTGGCCTTTGGCGGCGGTGCGCCTAAAAACTAGAGCACACTGCGCCATATACAGTGCCTGCACATCAGCATTTTGTTAACCAAACTACACACGCCAAGTAAGCTGGCGCAATCTCAACAATACATAATCACTTATACTTTTAGTCGAATACTTATCTAAACTTACAATTTCACTGTGCCACGTCATTTTTTTCTGGATGTATTTGGTTTTACATATCCAATTAATACACGAGTAAGCGCCGCCCCTTAGTTTGCTCTACAGGCGATTTGGTGGCCTGTCCCGACTGCCAACGTCTTTTTAGGGGCTGTTTCGACACAGTCGCGACAACTTGGATTGATCCAGAGGAGGCTTTTATGAGCCATTTTATGAAGCGTTTTGCCGGTGATGAATCCGGCGCCACGGCCATCGAATATGGTCTTATTGCTGCCGGTATCGCTGTTGCGATCATCACGGCCGTCAACACACTGGGCACGAACATCGGCACGACGTTCGGCAGTGTTTCCGACGAAATGAAGTAAGCCACTTCATTTTCCCAGCGTTTTCGCTGGAAAAGATCGAGGTCGCCGGGTTTTCCCGGCGGCCTTTTTCTTTGTCTGCATGCCCAGTCTTTCCTGCTCAGGAATGCGGACAGATTGGCTCACATTTTAAGGTTTACCCGGGGTTTACGGCTTGGCGGGCTTAATGGGCTCAACGCTGATGTCGGAGCCTCACGAAATGATGCCAGATCTTGCCACGCTGCCGGCCTATTCGCTTTTGCAATGGGCCATTGTTGGCGTTTTTCCTGCCTTGATGATTGCCGCTGCGGCATCTGACGCAGCAAGCATGCGCATTCCAAACTGGCTGACCGGCAGCCTGGCCATGGCGTTTCCCATTGCTGCGGCCGGCACTGCGATGCCGCTTGAAACACTGGGCCTGCACGTGGCCGTGGGCTTTGGCGCTCTCATCATCTGCATGGGGCTGTTTGCAACCGGCTGGATTGGTGGCGGCGATGCCAAGTTTTTTGCTGCGACGGCGCTTTGGCTCGGGCCCTATCACATTCTTGGTTTTGCGCTGATTTCAACGGTTCTGGGCGGCTTCCTGACGCTTGCCCTTTTGTCCTTCCGCAAATTGCCGATGCCAGCGCCTCTGGCAGCACAGGGCTGGTTGATGCGCCTGCATGACCCCAAGGAAGGTGTGCCCTACGGGCTGGCCCTCGCTGCAGGCGGACTGCTGGTGTTTGGGCAAAGCGCATGGATTGCAGGTGCTGCATGACCCACCTGCCCCATCGCCCTTTTGCTGCTTCAGCATTGCATTTGACCAACACGGTTAACCGCGAATTGACGAATTCCCGGTTTGATACCCCCACGCAGGAACCCGCATTGCGTTCGCGCGCGTTCCCGCACCCCATAACGCGCTCACGTATGCGCACATCGCGAAAGCCCGGCTAATGTCCGTTGCCCGCATCGCCGTTCTCATTCTTGCCGTGCTGGCAGCCGCCGCTGCTGCATGGCTTGCGTCGTCTTTTGTCGGCACTGATGTGCAGCAGGTGCAGGCACCTGAGCCACAGATCGTGACGGACGAAGTTCTTGTGGCTGCCCGCGACCTGCAGGTTGGCGCAAAGGTAACACCCGGAGACATGCGCTGGCAGACATGGCCGACGGAGGCACTGGCTTCGGGATATGTGGTCAAAAATCAGACACCTGATGCCATGATCGCCATGCAGGGCGCTCTTGTCCGGTCTGCCATGATGCAGGGTGAACCCATTACCAATGGCAAGGTTATCGACACCACATCGGCGGGTTTCATGGCGGCGCGTCTTGGCAAAGGGATGCGCGCTGTGTCGGTTGCGATTTCGCCTGAGACCGGCGCTGGCGGGTTTATTCTTCCCGGCGACCGGGTGGACGTCATCGTTACCCATGAATCACGCAATGATACCGGACGCGACTCCATTGTTGTCAGCGACACTGTTCTTGCAAATGTCCGGGTCCTGGCAATCGATCAGGCATTCGGTGAAACAAACGACGACACAGGCGAGAAGATTGCTGTCGGCAAGACGGCAACGCTGGAGCTGACGCCCAAACAGGCTGAAACGCTCGCCCGCTCGCAGGCCATGGGCGATCTGTGGTTGTCCCTGCGCAGCCTTGAAGATACCGCCACCGGCGGCCCGGTGGATACGGGCGTCCTCGGCAAGAATCGCAACACACAGGCGCGCCGCGGTTCTGCCGTCACTGTCGTGCGCTATGGCGTTCAGTCGCTTGAGCTACCAAGGACAGGCCAATGAATGAGTTGATGCGCCTTTCCCCCTCATCGAACCGCATGGACCGGTTTGAACTGATGCGCAACGCGATTGTTGCTGCATTCATTGCGTTCATGCTGACAGCGGGCCCGGCTGCTGCGCCCACACGGGCAGCACAGCTGCTGGGTGGTGAAGAAGGCAGCCCGGTGGTCAAGGTTGATCCAGGCGGGGCAAGTGCCAACAGTCAGGTATTGAGCCTCGGGCTCAATAAGTCAGCCGTCGTTGAACTGCCGGTTGATGCGTCTGATGTTCTGATCGCCAACCCGGAAATCGCGGATGCCATCGTCCGTAGCGCACGGCGGACATATCTGCTGGGGATGGAAGTCGGCGAGACCAACGCTTTCTTCTTTGATGCAGCAGGCCGCCAGGTTCTCAATCTTGAAATTCGGGTAGAGCGCGACATCGACTCGCTGCTTGGCATGCTGGGCCGTCATCTTCCTGATGCGCGGATCAGTGTTGAACCCATCAATGACAATCTGATGCTGACCGGCGTCGTGCCCAACGCGGCGGCCTCAAGCAAGGCACGCGAAATCGCCGCACGGTTTGTCGGTGACGACGAAAAAGTGCTCAACATGCTTTCGATCGACGGCAAAGAGCAGGTCATGCTCAAGGTCACGATCGCTGAAATGCAGCGGACCTTGATCAAGCAGCTCGGCATCGATCTGTCCTCCATCTCATCCATTGGTGACCTTGCCCTGCGTCTGCAGACCAACAACGCGTTCTCTGTTCAGGGTCGTGCCCTTGGCGGTTTGACGTCAGCGCCCACATCAGTGCGCCCCTCAACTGCGGGCGGCACGGTGTTTCCGCAATCTAGCGGCATTTCTTTCAATGACTCGGCTGGCTCTTACGTGGACGGCGCGTTGCGCGCCCTGGAACGCAATGGCCTGTTGCGCACACTTGCTGAGCCGACGCTGACGGCCATTACCGGTGAAAGCGCCAACTTCCTTGTGGGTGGCGAATTCCCCGTTCCATCTGACCGCGACAACAGCGGCAATGTGCGTATCGAGTTCAAGCCCTTTGGTGTTGGCCTGTCCTTCACGCCGGTTGTGCTTTCTGAGGGGCGCATCAGCCTCAAGATCTCGACCGAGGTCAGTGAGCTGTCGTCTGAAGGTTCCTTCGTGGTTCAGGGCGGCACCGTGACCAACTCTGACGGCACGACCTCACAACTGAGCGGCATTACCATTCCCGCCCTGCGCGTCCGCCGCGCTGAAACGGCTGTTGAACTGCCATCGGGTGGATCACTTGCCCTCGCCGGCCTGTTGCAGGAATCAACTCGTCAGAACATCGACGGCGTCCCCGGTGCCAAGGACATTCCGATTCTCGGGTCCTTGTTCCGGTCGCGTGACTATCTCAATGCAGAGACCGAACTGGTGGTCATCGTGACGCCGTATCTGGTGGATCCCAAGCACGAGAGCGATTTTGTGCTGCCCACCGACGAGCACGTACCAGCAAGTGATCTGGAAACCATTCTTCTTGGTCGCCTCAATGGCACCAAGAGCGCCGGCAAGAAGGACCTGAAGGAACAGCTTCAGGGCCCTGTCGGTTTCATTATGGAGTGATGCGGTGATGCGTATGATGTTCCGCCTTCCTGTTTTTGCTGTTGCTGCCCTGGCGCTGAGCCTTGGCGCGTGCGGTGGTTTTGGTCAGAACGGTCCGCTGCAGGCGGCCTCGATCAAACAGACGCATCCCATCACTGTGGATACACAGGCCGCGTCGCTGATGGTTCATGTGGCCCCGGACTCCACCTCTTTGACGGATGATGACATCGGGCGTCTGAAGTCATTCGCGCTTCATTACCGCAGCCGCGGTAACGGCCCCGTGGTGATGTCCATTCCAACCGGTGCGCCCAATCGCGGTGCGGCGTCTCGCGCTGCTGCCGAAGTGGAAACACTGCTTGATGGTATGGCGGTTGGCACCAACCGTCTTCGCCTGAGCCATTACCGTGCATCGGGTGCTGCCTCGGACGCACCCTTGATCCTGTCCTTTACACAATATGTGGCCACGCCCTCTCCATGCGGAAACTGGTCCGAAGACATGGCCTACAACCCGCGCAACACCCGCTCCGCAAACTTTGGGTGTGCATCACAAAACAATTTGGCGGTCATGGTGGCTGATCCAGGTGACCTCGTCGCTCCGCACGGCGTTGCGCCGTCGGATGCCCAGCGCCGCGACGTCGTGCTTGAGCGCTATCGCGCCGGTGAAACAACCCAAACTGAACGCGCAGAGGAAGAATCCGGCGCATCCAGTCAGGTCAACGAGAACTGAGCTTGAGACAGATGAGCGAAGCCCATCAGATAGATCCGCAGATGCCGCCTTTTCCTGATGACCAGGAAATGACTGCGCCACAGCCCGTGCCCATGGAGCCTTACGAGGCGCCTGAAGCCGGTGATAGCCAGATCATTCGGCCAGTGCCGCGCGTAACCATTCAGGCGTTCTGCGAAACACCAGACGTTGGCGTCTCGCTGCAACGTGCTGCCCAGGACCGACGTCTGGCCAAGGCCCATCTCACCGTCCATATGGGTGGCATTGCAGCGGCTGTATCGCACTACGTGGATACGCCAACACCCGGCCTCATCATTGTGGAAAGCCAGCTTGGTGGCTCGCAGATTTTGGGTTCCCTGGACAAGCTGGCAGAAGTCTGCGACGCGGGCACACGCATTGTTGTGGTGGGTCATGCCAACGACATCACGCTTTACCGCGAGCTCATTCGCAAAGGCGTGAACGACTATCTGGTGGCGCCGCTCAACCCGCTGCAGATCGTTGAAAGCATTTCGACGCTCTATGCCGACCCTGAAGCACCACCGCTTGGACGCACGATTGCGTTTGTTGGTGCCCGTGGCGGCGCAGGCTCCAGCACCATTGCTCACAATGCAGGCTGGTGCATCTCCGAACACATGAACGAAGACGTCACGGTTGTCGATCTTGACCTTGCCTTTGGCACGGGTGGGCTTGATTTCAATCAGGACCCTGCGCAGGGCGTAGCAGATGCCTTGTACGCGCCAGAACGACTGGATGACGTTCTTCTGGAGCGGCTTCTGGTTCGCTGCACGGAACACCTGAGCCTGTTTGCGGCTCCTGCCACGCTTGATCGCGATTACGCGATTGATGAGGAGACCTACGAGCTTGTGCTTGATGTTGTGCGACACACTGTGCCGTGCGTCATTCTTGACCTTCCCCATGTGTGGGGTCCCTGGACACGCAAACTGCTGCTTGAAGCCGATGAGATTGTTGTGACGGCAACGCCCGACCTTGCCAGTCTCCGCAACACCAAGAATCTGCTCGATACCTTGAAGACAGCGCGCCCGAATGACGTGTCACCTCATCTGGTGATCAATCAGGTTGGCGTTGCTAAACGCCCGGAAATTCCGGTCAAGGATTTTGCGGATGCGCTCGAGATGGAACCCGCACTGGTTCTGCCGTTTGATGCGGCCCTGTTTGGGGAAGCGGCCAATAACGGTCAGATGATCGAAGAAATTGATGCGCGGAGCAAAACTGCGCAGGGCATGCGCCATCTCGCTTCTGCTGTGTCAGGACGACAGATTTCAGCTTCCAGCAAACCGAGTGGGTCTCTGCTCGCGCGGCTGCTGGGGAAGAAGGGATAGTCTTGGATGTTCGGCCGTCGCGATAGCGAAGGATCACCGCCGCCTTCCACGCCTCAGGCAGCGCCTGTGGCGCCGAAGGCCGCTGCCCCCAAACCTGTTGCGGCTCCCAAGCCCGCACCCAAACCGGCCGCCGCTCCCAAACCAGTACGGTCTCAGGAACGCTCGGCCGACTACTATCAGATCAAGACGACCATCTTTAATGCGCTGATCGATACCATCGATCTGACGCAGCTTGCGCAACTGGACGGGGCAAGTGCCCGCGAAGAAATTCGCGACATCGTCAACGAGATCATTTCGATCAAAAGCGTTGTCATGTCGATCTCCGAGCAGGAAGAACTGTTGCAGGATATCTGCAACGACGTGCTCGGCTATGGACCGCTTGAGCCACTCCTGGCGCGCGACGACATCGCCGACATCATGGTCAACGGTGCCGCCGACGTTTTCATCGAAGTGAACGGCAAGACCCAGGCCACCGGCGTCAAGTTCCGCGACAACTCCCAGCTCATGAACATCTGCCAGCGCATTGTGAGCCAGGTTGGCCGGCGCGTGGATGAATCAAGCCCCATATGTGATGCCCGCCTGCCGGACGGCAGTCGTGTCAACGTTATCGCACCGCCATTGGCCATCGATGGTCCAAGCCTGACCATTCGTAAGTTCAAGAAAGACAAGCTGCGGATGGAGGACCTGGAAAAATTCGGGTCCATCTCTGCGGAAGGCGCACGTGTTCTAAGCATTATCGGCAAATGCCGCTGCAATGTGCTGATCTCAGGCGGTACCGGTTCAGGCAAGACGACGCTTCTCAATACAATGACCGCATTCATTGAAGAAGATGAGCGCGTCATCACCTGTGAAGACGCAGCTGAACTTCAGTTGCAGCAGCCCCATGTGGTGCGCCTCGAAACGAGGCCGCCGAACCTGGAAGGCTCCGGCGAAATCACCATGCGTGATCTCGTACGCAACTGTCTGCGTATGCGCCCGGAACGCATCATCGTAGGTGAAGTGCGTGGCCCGGAGGCCTTTGACCTCCTCCAAGCCATGAACACCGGCCATGATGGTTCCATGGGCACGCTCCACGCCAATACACCGCGTGAAGCCATGTCACGCCTTGAAAGCATGATCACGATGGGCGGCTTTTCGCTGCCGTCGCGCACCATTCGCGAAATGATCTCCGGATCCATCGACGTCATCATTCAGGCTGCCCGCCTGCGTGATGGCTCACGTCGCATCACGCACATCACTGAGGTGACCGGTATGGAGGGTGATGTCATCATCACCCAGGATCTCTTCGTCTATGAGATGGATGGCGAAGACGCCAACGGCAACATCAACGGCACCCATAAATCCACCGGCATTGCCCGACCCAATTTCTGGGAACGCGCGCGCTATTATGGCCTTGAAGGTCAACTCGTTGCAGCGCTTGAAGAAGCTGAGGCCTAGGGGGCACAACGCATGTTTGATGCCCAACTGGTTTTCATCGCGACCGTTTTCATGGGTGTGCTGGGTGTAGGCGGCATCGCCTATGCCGCCATCGTTCCTGCACTGGAAAAGCGCAGTCAGTCCAACAAACGCATGACTGTGGCTACAGGCACCAAGCGTGGCCGAGGGGCTGGCCGCGGCTCTGCGGTTGATCCCAACGCAGAGCGCCGCAAGCAGGTTCAGGAGACCCTCAAGGAACTCGACGAAGCTCAGGCCGCACGCAAGAAGACTGTGACCATGCGCTCGCGAATTGAGCAGGCGGGCCTGGATGTCTCTCCACGTAACTTTACGCTGCTGGGCGCAACCGGCGGCCTGGTTGTAGCCGGCCTGTTGATGCTGAGCGGTCAGCCGCCATTGATTGGCCTGCTGGCAGGTTTTGCCGCCGGCTTCGGATTTCCGCGCTGGTTGCTGGGCTATCTCAAAACCCGGCGCCTCAAGCAGTTCACAGAAGAATTTGCCAATGCGGTGGACGTGATTGTCCGTGGCCTCAAGGCCGGCCTGCCGCTGCATGACTGCATTACAATCATTTCCACTGAGGCCCAAGGGCCGGTGCGCGATGAGTTCAAGGAGCTTGTTGAGGGCCAGAGGATCGGCATCACCCTTGAGCAGGGTCTGGAAAAAATGACCGAGCGCGTTCCGCTTGCTGACCTTCGGTTCTTCCAGATTGTGATCTCCATTCAGCAAAAGACGGGCGGCAACCTGTCTGAAGCGCTTGGTAATCTGTCCAAGGTGCTGCGCGACCGCAAAGTTCTGCAGGGCAAAATCACCGCCATGAGCCAGGAAGCCAAATCCTCGGCAGCCATTATCGGCGTTCTGCCACCTGGCGTGATGACGCTCGTTTACGTCACCACTCCTGACTACATCAATCTGCTGTTCGAAGAACGCATGGGCCAGGCCATGCTGATCGGCGGCGCGTTGTGGATGCTGTGCGGCATTCTGGTGATGAAGAAGATGATTTCGTTCGACTACTGATGAATTGAATATTTCGGGGAATGCCACGCCATGTTCATGGCTTTTGTAGACATCGTTACCAATCCGCAGACCATGGCCATGCTTCTGGCGGCCGTGGCTGCGTTTGCGACGATCATAACAATCGGCTTGCCCTATCTGTCGCAGGACACTCTGTCCTCGCGCATGAAGTATGTGGCGACCGAGCGTGAAGAACTGCGTAACAAACTGCGCGCAGAAATTGCTGAGCGCGACGGGGCAAAACGCGCCTCGCTTCGCGCCCAACCCAAGGGCTTTTCCAAGCGGCTGGTCGACAAGCTCAACCTGCGCAAGCTGCTCGAAGACGAAGATCTGCAAATGAAGATCAAGATGGCAGGCTTTCGTGGGCAGGGACCTATTTACACGTTCCTGTTCTTCCGCATCGCCATGCCGCCAATCGTGTTCTGCGTGGCAGCCTTCTACATTTTCTTTGTGCTCGATCTGTCTACGCCCCTGCTGGGCAAGCTGGGCATGTCAGCCATGGCGGGTTTTGTTGGCTTCTATCTCCCCAACGTCTTCCTGCAGAACATCATCACGCGCCGTCAGGCGACCATTCAGCAGTCTTTTCCTGACGCACTTGATCTTTTGTTGATCTGTGTTGAATCCGGCATGTCCGTTGAAGCGGCCTTCAACAAGGTGGCTGCAGAAGTCGGCGTGCAATCTGTCGAGCTGGCGGAAGAACTGGCGCTGACAACCGCCGAACTGTCCTATTTGCAGGACCGCCGCCAGGCCTATGAGAACCTTGGCAAACGTACGGGCCTGCCTGGTGTGAAGGCGGTGACAACCAGCCTCATACAGGCAGAACGTTACGGTACGCCTCTTGGCCAAGCTCTGCGGGTCATGGCGGAGGAAAACCGGAATATTCGGATGGCAGCCGCTGAAAAGCGCGCCGCAGCCCTGCCGCCCAAGCTCACAGTCCCGATGATCCTGTTCTTTCTGCCCGTGCTCTTCGTTGTGATTCTCGGCCCTGCGGTGATCCGCTTCACAATGAGCTAGCCGCACTCGTCAGGCTCACGCCCCGGCTTCACTCACCAGATGCAAAAGCAAAAAGGCCTGCAGGGGTTTCCTGCGGGCCTTTTGTATCGCAACGCGCGTTGGCGATGTGCGTCTACTCGATGATGACAGGGTTGTTGTCCGCATTCGCTTCCCGGGCCCACAGAGCAGGCTGCGTCACGATTGTGCGCAGCTCCTGAAGGTTGCCGTCCACGGGCTCGGGCGCCATCTCGGCGCGGGCAAGGCGTTCGGCATCCGTGTATTCACCGCGCAGGCCAAGCACGAGAGCAAGGTTCTGGCGCATCTTTGCCGTGGCCTTTGGTTTCGACATGGCTTCGCGCATGGCCAGTTCTGCGTCTTCCAGATCATCGGTCAACGCATAGGACAGCGCGAGATTATTCCACGGTGTTGGTTCGTTCGGTGCTGCAGAAATTGCGGCACGGTAGCTTGCGCGGGCGTCGTCGTGCTGGCTCAGCTGATCATAGGCGACACCCTGTGCAGCCAGTGTGCGCCAATTGCGCGGATCAAAGATCAAGGCCTGCTCAAACACCGGCATGGCGTCTGCCGCACGCCCCGCCGCGGTAAGTGTTTTGCCATATTCAGCCAGAATGCGCGGATCATCGGGTGTCAGTGACCCGGCCCGGGTCAGAACATCAAGCGCTGCAGGCATGGACCCGATGGCACGCAAGGCGGATGCGTATTCAGCCGCTGCCTCGGCATTACGAGGGTCCTGTTCGTACAGGCCACCCCAATATGCGGCCTTGGCAACGACATTGCCGTTTACCTCAGACATGACATCTGCATCTTTGAGACGTGTATCAAGGTCTGGGCCGGATTTGGACCCTGCCCCTGTCGTCTGACAGCCGGCAACGAGCGCCGCAACAGCGCAGGCAGCGAGCACGCGGCGCAGACGCGGCGCAGACAATGTATCCAGTGCGGAACTCGGACGCAGTTTCACGGGAACTCTCTTCCACATTTCCATACGAAAGCATGGTTGCCAGCCCGGGGGCCGGCGCGAACCATTTCCATTGGGGAACATGGTCGCAAACAGCCCTCAAGAAACTGTTAATCATGACCGATGGTTTTGCGCCTTACGCCTTAAGGACGGCAGAGCGGCTGTTGGCTATCGTCCCATCTGGGCGCGGGCGCCCAACACCCATTCGCGCATTTCTGTCATGGAGTTGATGGTTTCCATATAGGCCCGGGCCGTCCCATCCCGATCGCCCAGCGCGACCAGGTCGGGTGCGTAGGTTTCAAGCCGCGATACCACAGGGGCATACATGGCATCCGCAATGGAAAAAGTCCCAAGCAGATAGGGTCCCCCTCCCGCCTCTCCAAAGCGTCCACGCGCTTCGGTCCAGATTGCAATGATGCGGCTGATGTCCTCCGCTACGGCGTCATTCATCCCTTCGCCGGGCCTGTGGTGGGTGCAATCCATCGGCATATCGCGGCGCAATGCAGTGAAGCCCGAATGCATTTCGGCCGAGATGGCTCGCCCATGGGCACGAGCCTGTGCGTCTTCAGGCCAAAGTCGTGCATCGGGCAGACGGTCAGCCAGGGTTTCAAGTATTGCCAGAGAGTCCCAAATGGTCTCATCGGCCCATTTCAACACCGGGACCTTGCCGGCGGGAGAGTGAGAGAGACACTGTGCTTTCGTTTCAGCACTCTGGCGTAGGGTTACATCAACTTCTTCGAAATCCAGACCGGCCACCTTCATGGCCAGCCACGGGCGCAGGCTCCAGGATGACCAGTTCTTGTCACCGATGACGAGTTGAAGGGGTGGTGTGTGCATTTTGGTGCCTCACAGTAATGACAGCGCATATTCCATTGGCCCGTAAGACCGTGCCATATAGCGGTGTTGCCTTCTACTCCCACGGCAACACCTGATGATCCCCAGATTGGACCCCGACTGACCCATGCTTGATGTGTTTATTGATGCCGGCCCCGCCACACCTGTAACCCCGATTTCCGCGGGCATCCTGAGTGCCTGGATTGAAACTGCAAGCCCCGCGCATGCGGCATGGGCAAAAGCACAGGGTTTTAAAGCGAAAGCAGGCGAGACACTGGCACTGCCAAACACCGAGGGTGCCATTGAGCGCGTCCTGTTCGGCTTGGGCGATGAAAGCGACCCGTTCATCTATGGGGGCCTGGCCGGCAAACTTCAGCCTGGGGACTATGTGTTTGACCCAACGCCGGAGGACGCGTCGGTCGCCCTGCTTGGCTTTGCATTGGGCACTTATGCGTTTAATCGCTACAAGTCCGGCAGTAAGGATGACGCGCCCAAAGTCCGCATGGTGGTGCCCACAGGCGTGGACTGTCATGACGTATCGCGGATTGCCCGGGGCATTTTTCTGGGACGCGATCTCATCAACACACCAGCTGCTGATATGGGGCCAGCTGACCTGGAGGCTGCTGCAGAGAAACTGCATCATCGCTTCGATGCGCGCCTGTCCGTCACGACGGGCGATGACCTGCTGCGTGACAACTACCCAATGGTGCATGCCGTGGGGCGTGCCAGTGACCGTGCGCCTCGCCTCATTGACCTCACATGGGGTCGCAGTGATGCGCCAAAGATTACGCTGGTGGGCAAGGGCGTCTGCTTTGACACGGGTGGCTTGAACCTCAAGCCTGGCAATTTCATGGCTCTGATGAAAAAGGACATGGGTGGCGCGGCCGCTGCTCTTGGTCTGGCGCAAATGATCATGGAGCGCGGCCTTGACGTCCGATTGCGGGTTCTGATTGGCGCCGTTGAAAACTCTGTTGCCGGCAACGCGTTCCGGCCCAGCGACATTTTGCAGAGCCGCAAGGGGCTGACCGTCGAAATTGGCAATACGGATGCCGAAGGCCGGTTGGTGTTGGGCGATGCCTTGGCTGAAGCCGACACCGAAACACCGGAACTGTTGGTTGATTTTGCAACACTTACCGGTGCCGCGCGCGTTGCCCTTGGGCCCGAGCTGCCGCCCTTCTTCACGAAGGACGAAGCTCTTGCCGCTGAACTGGAAGACGCTGCAACGACGGCTCACGACCCGGTATGGCGCCTGCCGCTTTGGGCACCCTATGACAGCTGGCTGGACAGCAAGATTGCCGACGTGAACCACATATCAGACGGCCCGTTCGCCGGGTGCATCACAGCGGCCCTGTTCCTCAACCGATTTGTGACCGAAACCGCGTCCTATGTGCATTTTGACATTTACGGGTGGAACGCCAAACCACGTCCTGGCCGTCCAGTGGGGGGCGACATTCAGGCGGTTCGGGCGCTCTATCACCTGCTGACCAAGCGATATGGCTGACCGGCTTCGCGTCAAAATCATTTCGTAAGCGGTTGCAGTGCACGGCACCTGAGAGCTACGATTAACCATGTTGAGCGCTGGCGCGCGGTTCTTGGGGGACCGATTTCACGCAAGCCCGACAGCCGAAAAGGGGGCGTGCGGCGCAATGGATCTCAAATCCGTTGAAGCTTTGAAGCTGTGGCATGACGTTGTGACCGATACGGTGCGCGATGACGGCCCTGACCTGTCTTCACGCCAGATGGCAATCTTGCTGACCGTCTATCTGTCGCCGCCGCCTCATACGGTGCGGGGGCTATCGGAGGGCCTCAATATCTCCAAGCCGGCCATCACGCGTGCCCTGGACGCCATGGGACGGATTGATCTGCTCAAGCGCAAGCGTGACGACAATGACCGCCGCAACGTGCTTGTTCAGCGAACGGTAAAGGGCTCCGTTTATCTTTCAGAGTTTGCCGAGCTGATTGCCAAACACGCCAAGGATATCTGATGGCCTCCCTGCGTCCTGCTCTTGATCCACGCCTCAATGCATTTCGAGATGATCTGGCGGCTGATGCCCTCAAGGGCCAGGTAGAAGCCTCCCGCTTTGTATCAGGGCGACCGGCTCATGTGACTGTACCCGTCACAGCTTTGCGCCGCCGTCCCGAAGCGGATGGACCCCGAGACACGGAACTGCTCCGCGGAGAAAGCGTATCTGTTTTTGATGAAGCCGACGGCTTTGCATGGGTTCAGTCACAGCGTGATGCCTATGTCGGCTACGTATCGCTTGATGCTCTGGGGACAGGCACACCGGCACCGACCCATCGTGTTTCAGCCTTGCGCAGCTTCATCTATGGCGAAGCTGACCTCAAGTCTCCCATGAATAACTGGGTGTCGCTCAACTCGCCGCTTGTTGTCAGCGGGACCCAGGGGCGCTTCAGCGCGCTTGCGGGTGGTGGATACGTCTTCAGCGATCACCTGTTGGCCATGGACGTCTTCGCGCCGGACTATGTTTCAATTGCCGAACAATTTTTGGAAACACCCTATCTATGGGGCGGCAGATCAAGCCTGGGGCTGGACTGCTCAGGCCTTGTGCAGTGCGCGTTGGAGGCCACCGGTATACCCTGCCCACGCGACACAGACATGCAGGAGGCTGCACTTGGCAGCGCCATGCCCGACAGCGAACCGCTGCAGCGTGGCGACCTGCTGTTCTGGAAGGGGCATGTGGGCATCATGGCCGATGGCGCGACATTACTGCATGCCAATGCAACGCATATGAAGACCGTCGAAGAGGCGGTGGAACCTGCCATTGCCCGGATCGCCCAGACGGACGGACCCGTTACATCAGTAAAGCGGCTACCGGCATTGTCGCGTTAGCTGGCCACAACACCTTCCGGCGCTGTTTCCAGGTCGAATGCTGCCGCCATCAAAGCCTTGGTGTAGTCCGTCTGCGGATCATCAAAAATCTGATCTGACGACCCTTGCTCAACCACCTTACCATTGCGCATGACAATGACTTCGTCTGCCAGAGCGCGCACGACTTTCAGGTCGTGGCTGATGAAGAGATAAGCAAGATTGTGCTTTTGCTGGAGGTCACGGAGCAGATCAACAATCTGCGCCTGCACTGACATATCCAGGGCACTGGTAGGTTCATCCAGCACGACAAAGTCAGGTTTCAAGGCCATGGCGCGGGCGATGGCAATGCGCTGGCGCTGACCGCCCGAGAACTCATGGGGGTATCGGTCCATTGTTTCGGGATCAAGTCCAACCTCGACCAGCGCTTCGGCAACGCGTTTGCGCCGGGCGTCGTAATTCAGGTCGGTGCCGTGGACCAGCAGGCCTTCTTCCACGATCTGCGCCACGGACAGGCGCGGACTGAGAGACCCGAACGGGTCCTGAAAAACAATCTGCATGTCGGCGCGGCGGCTGCGCAGTTCAGACCAGCTGTCGTCCTCAATATGCTGCCCCATGAAAACAATGGGGCCGTCCGAGTCGATCAACCGTAACAAGCCAAGCCCCAGCGTGGTTTTGCCTGAGCCGGATTCGCCCACCACACCCACCGTATGACCCCGGCGAACCGTGAGTGAAATGCCGTCCACGGCTTTGACGTGATCAACGGTGCGCTTCAGAACGCCCTTTTTGATCGGGAACCACACTTTGAGATTGTCCGTGGACATGATCTCAGCTGCATCAGCCCGTGCAGTCAGCGGTTTGCCCTTGGGCTCACTGCCCAGGAGATGGCGCGTGTATTCATGCTGCGGGTCGTCAAACAGCCCGGCGGTTTCGCCCTCCTCGACGATGTGCCCCTTGTTCATGACACATACGCGGTCCGCCATTTTTCGGACGATGCCAAGGTCATGGGTGATGAGCAGCATGGCCATCCCCATTTCCTGGCTCAGGCTCTTGAGCAGCTTGAGGATTTGCGCCTGCACGGTCACATCAAGCGCCGTTGTCGGTTCATCGGCAATCAACAGGCGCGGTTCATTGGCCAGCGCCATGGCGATCATGACGCGCTGGCGTTGTCCGCCTGACAATTCATGAGGATAGGCGCCCAAGCGCAACTCAGCGTTTTGCAGGCCAACCTTGTTGAGGAGTTCGAGCACGCGTTTGCGTGCAGCCTCGGCACGCAAACCGCGATGAACAGCGAGCACTTCACCAACCTGCCGCTCGATGGTGTGCAGCGGATTGAGGGAGGTCATCGGCTCCTGAAAGATCATCGATATCTCGTTGCCGCGGATACCCATCAAGGTGCGTTCGTCCGCACCCATGACCTCTTCCCCACGATACTTGATCGACCCTGATGGATGAGATGCTGCGGGATACGGCAGCAGCTGCATCAAGGAAAGCGCGGAAACAGATTTTCCCGAACCGGATTCGCCGACCAGCGCCAGCGTCTCGCCTTCGGCAAGATCGAAAGAGATCTTGTCGACGGCCAGCGTCTCATTGCCATCCTGGGTAAAGACAACAGAAAGATCTTTGACCTCAACGAGCTTTTGATCAGCACCACTCATTGCAGTGTCTTTCTTGGATCAAAGGCATCACGGACCGCTTCCCCCACAAACACGAGCAGGCTCAGCATGGTGGCAATGACAATAAAGCCTGTGAAGCCGAGCCACGGGGCCTGCAGGTTGTTTTTGCCCTGTGCCAGCAACTCGCCCAGCGAAGGAGAGCCCGGCGGTAGGCCGAAGCCCAGGAAGTCGAGAGCGGTCAGCGCTGTTATCGACGAATTGAGAATGAACGGCAGGAAGGTGAGCGTGGCCACCATGGCATTCGGCAATACGTGCTTGAAGATGATGGCCACGTTGCGCAGGCCAAGCGCCCGGGCTGCGCGCACATATTCAAGGTTTCGGCCTCGCAGGAACTCCGCGCGCACCACGCCCACAAGCGCCACCCATTGGAACAGCAGCAAAATGCCCAGCAATATCCAGAAGGTGGGTTCAATGACCGCGGCAATGATGATGATGAGATAGAGCGAGGGCACAGAGCTCCATATCTCGATCAGGCGCTGGCCAATCAAATCTACCCAGCCGCCGAAATACCCCTGCACGGCGCCAACCGCGACGCCGATGATGGAAGCAAAGATGGTGAGGATCAGCCCGAACAGCACGGAAATTCGAAAGCCGTAGATAACACGCGCCACCACATCGCGACCCTGATCATCCGTACCCAGCCAGTTTTCAGCGCTGGGGGGCGCTGGTGCCGGTACAGGCAGATCAAGATTGATGGTGTCGTAGCTATAGGGGATGAGCGGCCAGATGATTGTGCCGCCCGCGTCCTCAATCAGCTCCTGCACGAAGGGGTCGCGATAGTCCGCTTCGGTTGCAAAGTCACCGCCGAAGTCGGTTTCGGGATAGGCCACAAAAACCGGCATATAGATGCCGCCTTCAAACGTCACGAGCAATGGTTTGTCGTTGGCGATGAACTCGGCAAACAGGCTTACAATGAACAGAACACCAAAGAACCACAGGGCCCAATAGCCACGGGAGTTGGCTCTGAAGTTCCGCCAGCGCCGTTGATTGATCGGCGATGTGCGTGCCTTGTTGAACCGCCCGATCCAGGTGGCTTCCCAGTTGATCTTGCCCTGCGCGGTTTTATCGAGGATCGCGTTCATGTCTTACCGCGCCTCAAAATCAATACGCGGATCAACCAGAGTGTAGGTGATGTCAGACAGCAAGCTCACAAGCAGGCCGATGAGG